>JANMYC010001151.1:0-4359 GCA_031381715.1 Saprospiraceae bacterium | reverse complement strand
AAAAAAACATCATGAAAAATCAAACAGCAAGAAGAAATTTTATCAAATCAATGGTTTTCGCACCTGCGTTAACATCTTTTGATTTGAATCGCACTACAGGAAGTACCGAAAACCCTAAAAAAGGATTTTTAAAAACCAGCTTGAACGCTTATTCTTTCAGCACACCTTTGACGGATAAATCCATGAATTTAGAGGATTTATTGGATTTTTGTGCCGAACACAATTTTGAAGGCGTGGATTTGACGGGCTACTATTTTCCTGATTATCCGCGCGTACCAACCGATGAATACATTTATCACATCAAACGCAAAGCGCATTTATTGGGTATTTCGATAAGTGGAACGGGTATTCGCAACGATTTTTCCAATCCCGATGCCGCCAAACGCCAAGCAGATGTCCAATTGATTAAAAATTGGATTGAAGTAGCTTCAAAATTGGGCGCACCCGTCATTCGTATTTTTGCGGGTGTTATGAACCCGATAAAAGAATATTCCTGGGACACAATTGCCGCGTGGATGGTCAAAGACATCAAAGAATGTGTCGAATACGGTCAAAAACACGGTGTTATTGTCGCTATTCAAAACCACCATGATTTTATCCAAACTGCAGACGATGCGATTAAAATCATTAAAATGGTGGATATGGAATGGTTCGGTTTGATACTCGACACAGGCAGTTATCATCAAGGCGACCCGTATGAACAAATTGCCCGTACAATTCCATATTGCGTCAATTGGCAAGTCAAAGAGAACATATTTGTGAATGGCGTTGAAGTGAAAACTGACTTAAAACGGCTGTTTAAAATCATCAAAAATTCGGGTTATCGGGGCTATATTCCCATTGAAACGCTTGGAAAAGGCGACCCAAAAGTGAAAGTGGCCATGTTTATTGAAGAAGTGAGAGAGGCGATGAAATGAGCGTTTTATAACATTAAAATGCCTTTTATACTGAGGGGGAGGGTAAAACCAGAAAACAATTGTAATGAGCCTCGCTTATGATGTTTGGGCTAAAAAAGTGGGCGTTAAACAAATTAAGAAAAAGGAAAAAGAATGAAAAAAAAGCATAAAATACTCATCAGTCGTCGCGCATTTGTGAAACAAACGGCTTCAGTTACTTTGGGTTCTTCCTTACTTTCGGGGATACCCCTTAATATTTTCGATGAAAATAAAGCTATTTATCAAGCAATGGGTACGCGGGTCGGTGAAGTTACGGACACATCAGCCATTGTTTGGACGCGCTTAACGTCAGTGCCTGTTCGCAATAATAAAGGTGTGCTTATTCCTGGTCGCATGAACGATTACCCTAAGGGTCAGTTACCCGTTGTCACCGTTCCTGTCGAACAGCTTGAAGGGGCTTGTTCTGGCGTTGCAGGTTTTGTGCGTGTGCGTTATGGAGTAAATGAAAATTTGAAATCAGCGCAAACAACTGAATGGGTTGAAGTGTCAGAAAGTACGGATTTCATTCATCATTTTGTTTTAAAAGGCTTAAAATCGGATACAACTTACTATTATGAAAGCGAAGCGACTACAAATAAACGTAAAAAAGGACGCGAAACTTTTAAAGGCAAATTTGAAACAGCACCCGCAGCAAATTTGCCCAGCAATTTCCTTTTTTGCTTAATGACCTGTCAAGGTTATCCCGACCGTGGGCATCCCGACGGGCATCCGATTTATCCGTCCATGTTGGCACTTAAACCCAAATTCACTTGTTTGACGGGCGATTTGGTGTATTATGACAACGATATGCCGCGTGCCGTAAACAAACGTTTGGCGGGTTATCATTGGGAACGAATGTTTAGTTTGCCCCGGTTGATTGATTTTAATAGAAATATCGGCACTTATTGGCTAAAAGACGACCACGATACGCTCGACGATGACAGCAGCCCTGGTGATAAAATGGGTGATTTGACATTTGAAGAAGGGCAAAAGATTTCCCGCCAACAAGCCCCAATTACTGAGGGGGTCAGTTACCGCACCTTTCGTTGGGGTCAAGACCTCCAAATTTGGTTGACCGACGGACGGGATTTTCGTTCAGAAAATGATATGCCTGATAGTCCCGAAAAAACGATTTGGGGCAAGGAGCAAAAAGCGTGGTTTAAAAAAACAGTCAAAGAAAGCACCGCAACTTGGAAAGTGCTTGTGAGCCCAACGCCTTTGGTGGGTTCCGACCGTGTTCAAAAAAACGACAACCACAGCAATGCAGGTTTCAAACACGAAGGCGATGAATTGCGAAATTGGTTTAAAGCCAACATTCCCGATAATTTTTTCGTCATTTGTGGCGACCGTCATTGGCAGTACCATTCGGTGCATCCAGAAACGGGTTTGAATGAATTTAGCATCGGTGCGGCAAGCGATGAACACGCAGGTGGTACGCCAGGCGAAAACAAAGCCTACCACCGTTTTCATTTGGTAAAAGGCGGTTTTTTATCCGTTGATTTAAAAAGCATGGGCAATAAAAGCAGTATTACGTTTCAACACCACGATGTGCATGGGGCGGTAGTGTATGAATGGAAAAAAGAAAGAGCGGTTTGATTTTGAGTGAAAATACTGAGGGGGCATCTTTTTTGCGTTTTTTATACCTTTACCCCATGGATAATTCAGCATCAATATTACTGTACAGATTGAGGAAATAAGGCAAAAAGTATTGGAAAAGAGCATAAATTCACTTTTTACAATCTGTACAGTAATATTGAATCGAACTTAAAAAGTATGTTAGGAAAACGTTTGTGGTCTTATCGTCTTGAACCACTTTTTCATTAATTCGAATAATTCAAAAAAGTAAAATTTATGAAATCAGGACTTACAAAACAGCAGATTCATTCTTACCAAGAAAATGGCTTTCTGTTAGTAGAAGGCTTTTTAAATGAGGCAGAACTTTCATTTTGGAGAGAAGCTGTAACCGAATCTATACAACAACGAAATGGAAAAAAATTTGCCAAAGGAGATACTCGGGTTGGAGAAGATGATGGTATCAATAAAGATGCTGATTATTATGGAAAAGTCTTTGACCAAATGCTGAATCTCTGGCAGACTAATGATTCCGTAAAAAAAATAATGCTGGATGAACGCGTCGGTAAGATGGTGGCTAATTTAGCTGGTTGGGAGGGAACCCGAATATGGCACGATCAGGCATTGATAAAACGTCCTTGGGCGAATCCGACCTCTTGGCATTTAGATACGCCTTTCTGGTCTTTTAGCGATAGGCGTGCTATGTCAATATGGGTCGCTTTAGACGACGCCACAATGGAAAATGGGTGCTTGTATTTTATACCCGGCTCTTATCATACGACGACTTTTGATAATCCTGGAATAGGTAAAAATATGGATGCTGTATTTGATTTTTATCCGCAGTTTGCCCAATCAAAATCAGTTTCTGTACCCATGAAAGCGGGCAGCTGTTCTTTCCACAATGGCTTAACGATACATGGTGCAGGTGCTAATATGACCAATGGTTTCCGCCGAGCAATGACTTGTGCCTACATGCCTGATAGTGCTGTATTTAATGGGATTAAAAATATTTTAACTGATGAACAGGTAGCACAATTAAAAATTGGTGACTTGCTGAATGATGAAATGCAAAATCCCTTGATTTATTCTACCAAAAATCAAAAAGAGCAGATTTTATGACAATGACCACCGAGTTTGGACCTCCTCCTTATATGTGGACAAACGTCCATGACAATAGCCCCATTGAAAGTCAATGGGATATAAGGGATAAAGTAAAAAATAAACTACCCAACTAAGTTCTTCTATTTTCCTTACTCTACGTTAAATTGCTTTTAAATAATTCATTATTTCTCAATCAATTTGCCTTGATTAAGAAAAATACAAAAACCAATTTGGGTAGTTTATTTTTTACTTTATCCCTAAATGTTTTTATGAAAGATCTTTTAAAAGAAAAAATATGTCTATGAAAATATTACTGTACAGATTATCTATCCTATTAAGCCTCTTTCTTTTTAACATAGATTCATCTGTTTTTGCCCAACAAAAACAAGAATCGTTGTCTGATAAAACATTTCAAAATCCCCCCCCTCAGTATGGTATCCGTTGTTGGTGGTGGTGGCTCAATGGTAATGTGACCAAAGAAGCTATCACACGCTATTTGCAAGAAATGAAAGCCAAAGGTTTTAGTGGCGCGTGTATTTTTGACGCTGGTGGACAGAATCAACGTGGAAATGGCGATGTTCCCGAAGGTCCACTTTGGGGTTCTCCTGCTTGGCGTGAATTGTATTTGCATGCGGTAAAAGAAGCCAATCGTTTAGATTTGGTCATGTCATTAAGTATTCAAAGTGGTTGGAACTTAGGCGGACCTGATGTTACACCCGAAGAAGCGGCTAAACAAACGGTGTTTTCTGAA
>JANMYC010001507.1:0-1916 GCA_031381715.1 Saprospiraceae bacterium | reverse complement strand
GCTAATGAGCGTCAAGCGGTTATGAAGTATTTGCAAACAGGAATTGATTGTGGGATAATGTATTTTTTAACGGATGAGGTTAAATATGCCCAAATAAGTTCCGATATTTTAAACACCATCATCGAAGGTTTAGCACCCTTAGAGGTGAACAATAAATCCAGCACGGGCGGTTATTTATACCCCGACGAACACCTGCGAGAAGCGCGTGAAATTGGGGCGCAAATACCCATTTTGTACGATTTTGCTTATTCGTTCATTCAAAAAGACGGCTTGGTTTATAACGTTTCAACGGGAAAAAAGGAAGCTTTTTCCTTCGCAAATGCCGAAAATGTGTTTAAAAAATACATAAAATTAGCCTTAGAACACGGCATTATTGACTGCAATTGGCCCATTCTCGAGAGTTCAAGTTTGGTCGGTAATACCTTAGCTTTGGACAATGAAAAAGAAAGAAAAGAGTATTTAGAGTATTATTTAACCAAAAACACACCACACCAAGATGCACTTTTAAAAGTCGCTAATTATTATAAAAAAAATAACGGTAAGTGGCCCGAAAGCACCAATTATGCGAATGGTGTGGCGAGTCTATCCACCTATTTGATGACACTTTTGACCAAATTTGACCCATCTTTGCATTTGGGCAACGCTTATCTGCAAATCCCTCTGGCTTTGACGACAAATTATTATTTGACCTATCCCAATAAGCACGATATGGTTATTTTTGGCGATGGGCATCGTTCCTACCACGCCGCTTACGAGGAGTTTGAGATGGCGTATTATTTGGGCACTTTGGAAAATTCAGACGTGCTGAAAAAGGAATTTGGCGCATTACTCAATAGTGGCATTAACAATAAAAACTACACAAGAGGCAATTTAGGCGAAAGGCGTTTTGCCGCAGACATTTATACCGAACCCGTTGAATTACTGTGGTTTACGCCCACAATTGAAGGCGAATTGAAGGGTTATCCCTTACCGACAACCGATGAATTGGCATTTGCAGGTATGGTTTTACAACGCAATCTGGGTACAACTGATAGTGAAAAAGATGCTTTTATGGCTTATGTTGGTGGTGGTTCGCACGTTCACGGACACGCTTCGGGCATGAGTATGGAGCTTTACGGACGGGGTTTTGTCTTGGGTGAAAAAGCGGGAAGGTCAAGTTATACAACCGATATTCACGAAAATTATTACCGCCTTTTTGCGGGGCATAACACTGTTATTGTCAATGGCGCATCCGAAACCGAAGGCGGTTGGGCAAATTTGGGCATGAACACAGTGCAAAAAGTGGCGTTAGAGCCACAAGTTTTGGCAAAGCCCATATCGCCTAATCATTCTTTCACTACCACAAGTTTTATAGACGATAAAGGCGACAAAGCGGAAGCCACGCAGGAGCGCACTTTGGGGATTGTCCGCACCTCGCCCACTACGGGTTTTTACATTGATATTTTCAAATCAAAATCCAGTTTGCCCAATCAATTTCACGATTATATCTACCATAATATTGGTGAAACGCTTGATTTTGAGGTAAAAAATGCAAAATTTCAGTTGAAATCTGATGAAAATCGTTACCAAGAATCGGCTCAAAAAGAGTGGGTTAATAATAAAAAACATAAGCATCCAGGGTGGCATTTTTTCAAAAATGTTGAAACAGTCGAAAACTACCCCCTCAGTATTTCACCCATTTTTAGTGCTTCAAAATTGCAAAAAGCACCCGTCAAAATGCGCTTGTTCATCAACGGCAACGACAATCGGGATTATACGCGTGTCATGGCGCCACCTTCTTCGGAAGCCCCAAATGCCTATGAAAAAAAGGAAACGCCCACGCTCATTATCCGTCAAAAAGGGGAGGCGTGGGCTGTGCCGTTTGCCGTCGTGTATGAGCCGTATGAAGGCGATAAGGATAAAGGTACAGTTCAATC
>JANMYC010001484.1:0-4493 GCA_031381715.1 Saprospiraceae bacterium | reverse complement strand
CCGTCAACTTCCCCGTCACGAATAAATGCCTAATTGTGATAAAAATTTTATTATCCACGTGGGTAAAATAATGGGATAATTCATGCCATAAATCGTGCATGGACACATGCCCGTCCGTATTTTGTTGACCACAATTCGGGCAAAATTTATCCATTTCGGCTAATGGATAATGGCAATTTTGGCAATATGGTAATCCCTTGGAGTGTTTGTGACCCATTTTATCTTATCTCTTTTATAAGTGATTTCAACGGCAAAGTTATTATTTAGTATAACAATCAAATAATAATCAACTTCTAAGTTTTCATTTTCACGCATTTTTCTCAATCAAATCAACTCAATATCTTACTTTCCGTGCAATTTGACTAAAAAGTACATAATCTCTACGTGAATAGCTCATTAAATCTTTCTGATAATTTATATTTACAAAAAAATAAGACAATGAAAATAAGACCTTTTTTAGTATTTATTCTAAGCTTTGGGGCTATTACTATCCATAGCCAATCTTTCAATAATCTACCTGTTACTACCCAAAAGCCGCCTTTACACGGCAAACATTGGATGGCAGTAACGGGTAAACCCTTGGCGGCAACTGCGGGGGCAATGACTTTTAGCAAAGGCGGGAACGCTATTGATGCCGCTTGCACGATGTTGGCAGCAACGTGTACCATGTGGGACGTCTTGAGTTGGGGCGGTGAAACACAGGCTTTGATTTATAATCCTAAAACAAAAAAAGTGATTGCCATCAATGCTTTAGGAGTAGCACCCACTGGCGCGACAGCTGATTTTTTTAAAAATAAAGACATGAAATATCCGCCTGAATATGGACCTTTGGCAGCGATTACGCCGGGGACTCCAGGCGGATTGATGACTATGCTCGCGGAATACGGCACCATGAGCCTCAAAGATGTCTTAGCACCCGCCATGCAAATGGCAGAAGGCTATCCAATAGAAGCACAAACGGCGAACTCTATTGAGCGTGGAAAGGAGCAAATCAAGCAATGGCCTTACTCTAAAAAGGTATTTTTGCCCCATTTAGGTGAAAAACGGGAAGCACCTGATGCGGGTGAAATATTCGTACAAAAAGACTTGTTGGAGTCTTTAAAAAAATTAGTCAATGCCGAACAACAAGCCCTTGCTAAAGGAAAATCAAGAAAAGAAGCTATTTACGCCGCTTATGACTTGTTTTACAAAGGTGAAATCGGTAAAGAATTTTCACGTGGCTGCCGCGAACAAGGCGGTTTGATTACTGAACAAGACTTAGCGAATTGGAAAGTAAAGATTGAAGAACCTTTGATGACCAATTATAAAGGCGTTGATGTCTATAAATTAGCTCAATGGTCACAAGGTCCCGTCATGCTTCAGACTTTAAACATGCTTGAAAATTTTGATTTGAAAGCTATGGGGTACAACTCCACTCGTTACATCCATACGCTTTACCAAGCTATGAATTTGGCTTTTGCTGACCGTGATTTTTATTATGGCGATCCTGATTTTGCTGAAAAAAAGCAGCCCATGCAGGGTTTATTGTCAAAAGAATACGCCAAAGAGCGCAGTAAATTGATAAAATTTGACATAAACGATGCCAAAGCAGCACCAGGAGACCCCTACCCTTTCGAGGGAAAAGTCAATCCTTTCACCACTGCTTTGAAAAGTTGGGGCAATGCAGGCGCAGAGCCAAAAGCGAATGCACCCCTCAGTACGGAGTTCATGGAAGCTTTTACGGCGGGCACAACTTCGATAGAAGCGGCTGATGAAGAAGGTTGGGTTGTATCCGTTACGCCGAGTGGTGGTTGGGTGCCTGCGTGCATTGCAGGAAATACGGGTTTTGGCATGAGTCAGCGGATGCAGGCTTTTGTTTTAGACGCTAAGGAAAGCCCTTTTAACGTTGTTGAGCCTGGCAAACGCCCCCGCATGACGCTTACACCAAGCCTTGCACTGAAAGATGGTAAGCCTTATTTATCGTTTGCGAAACAAGCGGGCGATGAGCAAGACCAACTACTTTTACAGTTTTTCCTCAACATGACGGAATTTAATATGACCGTTCAAGAATCCTGTGAAGCCCCAAGTTTTAAGACGCTTCAAATGTTTTCGAGCTTTGGTAAACATGAAAAAATTAATGGCGGCCTCATTTTAAATGAACAAACCCCGCCTTACGTGCGCAAAGACCTCGGCAGAATGGGCTATAAATTATCCTATCAAGACCGTACAAGTGGACCCATAAATGCCATTTATTTCGATTGGAAACACGGCAGTTTCTGGGGTGGTTCGAGTAATCACGGAGAGGATTATGGCATTGGATGGTAATTGTTTAGTGCTTGGTTGTTAGTGCTTAGAGATACCAAGCACTAAGCACCAACAACCAAGCACTAAAATAAATCCGCAAAAGCGTTTTTATTCAATTTAACAATGGTTTCTAAAACCAGTGTTCTCAAATCCTTATTTTGGCGATAATCTTCAACGTCTAAGGCTCTGCCGTAGAGTGCTTGAAGTTCGCTGATAAGGATTTGAGCTTTTTTATCAGTTTGTAAAAAAGCAATGGCATTATCAGTAATTGCGGGATTTTCGCCCACTAATTCCCGAATTCTATTGCGAATCTCCAATTCTTTTTCTTCTTGCTCGAATATTTTCAGTTGGGTATCCTGTTTCTCTTTCTCTTCTTTTTTCTTCTTTTTAGCGAATTCTTCTTTTTGGTCGGTGTAACCATTTTTCAGAGCTTGAATAAAAAAGCCTGAAACATTGGTTTTGATTTGACCGTCAATCTTCGCCCTATTCGTTACCCTAATGGCTTGATTAAACTGCTCCTCGGTGTACATTTTAACTAAATCAGCAAAAACTAAAGGGGTTACGCCCAAACTTTCTACCACTTTCGGGTATAAAAGGGCAAAAAGCTG
This sequence comes from Saprospiraceae bacterium, assembly GCA_031381715.1. Lineage (GTDB taxonomy): Bacteria > Bacteroidota > Bacteroidia > Chitinophagales > Saprospiraceae > JAAFJT01. The sequence continues at coordinate 1,602 of JANMYC010001484.1, read as the reverse complement.
GTCTTTATCGGGGACATTTATATTTTGTATTTCAACAGAATTAAATGTGTTATTGGGCTCCATATACTGAGGGGGTGGCAGAGAGGTCTCTTTTATTTTAGAAGGCATTTTAGTCCTCGGAATATTCACCAATTCATCTTCATTTTTACGTCTGAAATAAAATTCCAGCGCAACGACCTTTTTCCCTTCTTTAATTTTTTCAACCTCATAAACCAATAAATCGGTGTTTTTATTGATTTCTTCAACCGCAGGTGCAATGATGCGCTGATAAAATGTGCCAAACATGCTGTAATGCTCCAATTCAAGCATCGTTTTTAACTCTTCGTAAATGAGCGTTCGTTTTCCAATTGTTTCATATTGTTTTAATAATTCATATATTCTGATGGGATAAACGCCTAATTTCACGATATTACGGAGGTCATAAGTCGTAAAACTCTTTTGAAGTTGTAATAAAAAAGGCTTCATCTCTTGCTCAATCGTGATGTCGATGAACTCTTGGCTCTCTACTCTACCCTCTTCTTTCCCAATGGCTGAATAGTCAATTTTCCTTAAAATATGGTACCGAACCTCGCGTGGGCTGCCGTTATCCTCGTAGCGCACGTAAAAACTCTTATCCATGAGTTTATTCGCGCCATCCCTCAGTAAATCGTAGCTGTTATGGTTTTTATTCAAACCAAACATTTTAACTATATCGCGAAACCAAACACGATACACCCTAAAATCATCATCATCACGGTGAATTTGGGCAATAACGCTCATGAAAAAGCGCATTTCCCAAACTGAAAAGCTATACCGAGCTTCAATAAGTTGGTTGGATTTCTTGACAAGGGCAATGCCTTTATTTTTAGAGGTCTTCGTTTTTTGCAGACTCTTTGCCATAGTAACTATATCAAAAATAGGTCAATAAATGAATATAGGCTTAATTGAAGTTGTAAATATAAATAAAACTATTAAAAAACTCCTATTTTAGATATAAATCACCTACATCTGATATACTAAATCCTAAAAACGATATAGTAAACCCTATTTTTGATATAGATGCCTATTTTTGATATAGTTAAACCTATATCTGATATACTAAATCCTAAAAGTGATATAGCAAACCCTATTTTTGATATAGATTATCCTATTTTAGATATAGTTAAACCTATAAACAATTGATAATCAATGAATTATGAAGGAATAAAAGGATTAAAATAGAGATAAAAAGAGCAACAACAATTAAAAGTAATTTTCTATTATTGTTGTTGCTCTTTTATTTTAAAAATAGGATTTATATGTGATTTGTAGTGTTTTATTATAAAAACCAGCTTTTTATTAAAATTTCGCCCATTTTTTAAAAATCTGCAGGTTTTCTAACTATATCAAATTTAGGGCACTTTTACCCAATCTTTAACCCAAAGGGTTTTTAGACAATATCTTTTTCAACTCAACTTTATTATCCTCAATATACTTTTCTATTATGCCGTTCAGCAAAGTGGCAATGCTTTTAATCCCTTCGTGTTGTTTCAAAAGATTGAGAATAGCGAATAATTGGTCATCAATCTGCAAGTTTTTCTTTTTATCGAAAGTATATTTTTTATCGTTTATGGAGAGCAAAAA
>JANMYC010001466.1:0-4749 GCA_031381715.1 Saprospiraceae bacterium | reverse complement strand
GGACTCAATAATCTCATTCGGCACATCAAAAGATTATCTTTTGGTCTACCCAATTTTCAACACATGAGAATTAGAGTTTTGATGAATTCTTATTAATCCACTAAAATTTTCATAGAACCGATAAAATGGACAGACGTAATTTTATTAAAAATGCCAGCTTGGCAGTTGCGGGAAGTGCTTTTGTGGCACCCAATTTTGAATGGAAAAAAAGCCCTCAATTCGGTATTCAACTATATAGTGTGCGGGACGATTTGAAAAAAGACCCCCTCAGTACTTTGAAAGAATTATCGAAAATGGGCTATAACTATGTCGAAGGTTATGGCTTTGGCAACCGTAAATGGCAAGGTACAGGCGACGCTCAATCTACTAAAAAGATGCTCGCCGAATCGGGTTTGACTATGCCATCCGCGCATTTTGTCTTGAAATCAACTGATTTTGAGAAGGCAAAAGGCGATTTTACGGATGATTTCAAAAAAATAGTGGATGATGCGCACACCGTCGGGCAAAAGTATTTTGTCAGTTCTTCTATCATCAAAGAGGATATGGAAAGCCTTGATGCCTTCAAAAACTTATGCGATGTGATGAACAAAACGGGTGAATATTTTAATAAAAATGGCTTGAAATTAGGCTACCACAACCATGATTTTGAGTTTAATTTATTGGGCACTGAAACGATGTTTGATACCATGCTCAGAACCGTGGATGCAAAAAATCTGACCATCGAAATGGATATGGGTTGGGTTGTTTATGCCAATCAAAATCCCCTCGATTGGTTCAAAAAGTTTCCAAAACGCTTTGAATTGAGCCACATGAAAGATGGCAATAAGCGCGGCGCATCGGATAAAAAGCATACTTCATGCATTATCGGTAAGGGCGACGTTGACTTTAAAGGCATAATGGAGAATAAAAAAATGGCGGGTTTGAAGATGCTGATTGTTGAAATAGAGGATTATGTGGTTTCTCCCCTTGCTGATTCGAAAGTTTGTCTTGAAAATTTCAAAAAATTGGTTTGACATTATCCCCTTTTTTATTCATTTGAAATTTCAGTAAAACAGATAGTGTCGTTGTGACTTGAACTCACACCGGCACTATCTGTTTTACATAGGTCAATACTGCCATTTCTTCTAAAAATACTGAGGGATACCGTCAAGTGATGTATATTTGAGATCGTTATTGATGCGTCATAACTTAAGGGTGAGCGGCTTTTAAAACGTCTATAAAAACACAACAGAAGATTATATGTCAAATTTGAATTTATCAGAGAAAAAGAAAACATACGATGCCATTGTAGTTGGTTCGGGCATCAGTGGCGGTTGGGCAGCAAAGGAATTGACGGAAAAAGGGCTTAAAGTCCTGCTTTTAGATAGAGGTAAGCCCCTCGAACACATCACGGGATATGGACAATCTAACTTAGATCCGTGGTCGTATGAGCACCGTGAAAAAAGAACTTTACTTGAAAAGGAGGAATATCCCATTCACGTCAGAAAGCCTTATTTGACTGAACGAACGAAGGATTATTGGTTTAAAGATATTGATGCTCTTTACACCGAAACAAAGCGTTTTGATTGGTTTCGACCCAATATCGTAGGCGGAAAATCCATTTTATGGGGCAGGCAAAGTTATCGCCTTGGCCCGATGGATTTTGAAGCCAACGCTAAAGATGGTGTGGGCGCTGATTGGCCCATTCGATACAATGATTTGGTAAAATGGTATGATTATGTTGAAAAATTTGTGGGTATTTCGGGTGAAAACTTGGGTTTAGACCATTTTCCTGACCAGTCTCTTTTACCACCAATGGATTTGAATATTGTTGAAAAGTCATTGAAACTGAGGCTCGAAAAACAGTTTAAAAATAGGCATATTACTATCGGGCGCACTGCCAATTTGACTCAAGCACATAACAACCGCTCGGCTTGCCAATACAGGAATATGTGCATGAATGGTTGCCCATATAGTGCTTATTTTTCATCACAATCCTCTACTCTACCCGCCGCAATGGCAACAAAAAGATTGACTTTAAGGCCTCAATCCATTGTCAATTCCATTTTATTGGATAAAAAAACGGGTAAAGCAAAAGGCGTTTTAGTCATTGATAGCGAAACGGGTGAGCAACATGAATTTTATGCTAAAGTCGTCTTTGTTTGCGCTTCTACTATAAGTTCTACTTGGCTTTTGATGAATTCGAGACCCCCTCAGTATTCGGAAGGTTTGGGCAATTCTTCAGGTGTTTTGGGGCATTATTTGATGGATCATCAATCGCAAGTGGGTGCTTCTGGCATTATGGAAGGATTTGAAGATTCATATACATTTGGTCGGCGACCGAACGGGTTTTACATACCCCGTTTCAGAAATATTGGTGCCGATAAACGGGATTATATCCGAGGTTTTGGGTATCAAGGTGGGGCTGGGCGGCAGGGTTGGCAACGCGTAGTGAATGAATCGGGCTTCGGAGAAGATTTCAAAAATTTAGCGACTGAACCCGGTCAATGGTCAGTAGGAATGGCATCTTTTGGGGAATGTTTGCCGTATTATGACAACTTCATGAAGCTAAATTTTGATAAAAAGGACAAATGGGGACAACCCACGATAACATTTGATGCAGAATTTAAGGAAAATGAACGCCTGATGAAGCAAGACATGAGAAATGATGCGATTGAAATGCTTGAAGCAGCGGGCTGTAAAAATGTTAAATCGTACGATAATAATGCTACTTTAGGCGGAAGTATTCATGAAATGGGTTCAGCGAGGATGGGAAAAGACCCTAAAGCATCCGTTCTCAATGCTTTTAATCAAGTCCACGATTGTAAAAATATATTTGTCACGGATGGTGCGAGCATGGTATCAAGCAGTTGTGTCAATCCTTCATTGACGTATATGGCATTGACAGCACGCGCGGTGGATTTTGCTGTAGATGCTTTGAAGAAACGGGAGTTGTGATTTAAGATTTAAGATTTAAGGTTGGTTATTTAATTATCTTAAAATCTCACGTCTTAAATCTTAAATCTTAAATCTTCCATCTTAAATCCCAAAATTATTCTTTCACCAATTTTCCTGAATTCCAAAGTTTGCCATTTAAATAGAGATTATATAAAAATAGCCCTTTTGATGCGGCATCCCGCCAATACAGATTATTATTTCCTGTCATCTGAGTCACCTCTTGTTGCTCGACTAATTGACCAGATGAATTATAAATATTCAATTTCATTTTAGCATCATAATAGAGATAATACGCAAATCGTACTTCCCCATTATCTTTTGTTGGATTGGGAAAAACTGAAAAGTCGAAGGCAGGTTTTGGCGGTTCTGACGTTCTTAAAGCTGATATTTCACCATCCAACCAAATCAATCTTTGTGAAAGCCAGCTTTTTAGGTATTCAACTTCACCAGTGTAAGAACCATTAACCTTTTTATTAGGCCAAACATAAATACTTAAAATATTCCATTGCCTAAAATTTCTGTTTTGGGCTGCGGATAAAACATTGCTAAATGAATCCACTGTACCTAAAATCGTGTTATTACTCAATTTATTTTGGCGCAATTGTGTCCATCTTTCTTTAACTTTTTTCTTAAAAATAGTGTCTGACATGAGCTTATCCCACCAAAACGGGATACCCCAACCATCACCCGGGCAGACATCATTGAATTTATAAGCCCAACCATAAGTTTCTCCGCCTTGGCAATAATCGGCATTACCGAGCGCAATATTGAAATCCCAAACAGGACCCATTTTAAATTTTGAATTAACGCTGTTTTTATCTTTATAGAAGTATGTACTTAAGCGATAACCGTCCACGTTGCGTGTCAATTCATTCATAATGAAAAAATCAACGAGCGACTGCACATCAAAATATTTTGCATACCCCTCAGTAGGGCTATCAAATTTATCACTTTTGAGCACTGCTTCAAACTCTCTTACTAAGCTTTTTATATACGTGACTTGTGCAGGTTTAATGTCTTCAGGCTTCGGATAGTCATAAATGAAATTGGTTATTTTACCGTTAGAATTGGTTTGTTGAGAACTAAAACCCAAAGAAATGCCGCCAGGTTCGCCCGTTGTTTTGTCTATTTTTACGATATAACCGCCCGTTAAAGCATCGCCAGTCAAGATTGTAGAATCAAGTTTAGAAATACCCAATCTTTTCCTTTTTATGTTTTCAGTCAAGACATAAACGCCTTGATATTGTCCATTTAAAAGAAGTTCGCAAAAGCGGGTTTTAGGCGCATAATCCATAAAGCTGCCCGCTAATTGATAGGTCAAAGCATCTCGCATGAGCGTTTTATCTGAATACGGTGCAATGAGCGCCCAATCTTCTATCTTCGTCCAACCAAAAAAACTCACTTCCCTATCATTACCCGCCGCATCTCTCAACTCAATACTATACGGTTTTTTAAGAGAAATAGACTGTGATGTAGAGCCTCGTCTCTCAATCCCAATTTTACCGTAATAAAGATTTGCGGAATCCACAACGCGAGTTTGACCGCTGCTATTAAATATAAAACGCATATCAGCGGTTATTTTAGGCTCGTCAGGAATGGAAGCACCACTGGTTTTAATGTCAATAATCGGTAAGTTAGTGTCGGTCAAAGTTACTTGTGCATTTATCCTTAAGCACATGATAAGGAGGAATAGAAAAATCGGGAATTTCTTGTTGGCTGTCATATTTAGTTTTTAAAGACTTCTTGAAATCGTTTAGTTGATAAAAATACTGCCAATACTTTAGAGAAATTGTAGTTTTATGAATTTTAACA
>JANMYC010001341.1:0-3359 GCA_031381715.1 Saprospiraceae bacterium | reverse complement strand
TATTTTAAACCCATTTATCTGATTTTTGACCAGTTTGAAGAGCTTTTTATATTCGGCACAAAAGCGGAGCAGGATATGTTTTATGATACCTTAAAAACGCTTTTAGAAACGCCGAGCTTGCACGCCAAAGTCATTATTAGCATTAGAGAGGAGTGGATTGCCTATTTAAACGATTTTGAAAAAGCGATTCCTTACCTTTTTGACAATCGCTTGCGGGTAGAAAAAATGGCTTATGACAACCTTTATCATGTGATTGAAGGCACGTTACACCATTTTCAAGTTAAAATAGAAGAGCCGAATACGACGATTGATTTAATTTTAAAAAATATTCACGATAAAAAAGAGGGTATCGCTCTGACCAATTTGCAGGTTTATCTCGACCGCTTGTATCGAGTGGCGGCAGAAAAAAGGGTAGGGGAGGAGGCTGTTGTTTTTACCCCCTCAGTAGTGGAGCAAGTGGGTGCCATGGAAAATGTAATTGACGACTTTTTAGAAGAAGAATTGGTCAATATTGAAGTAAAGTTGATAGAAAAAGGCAATAAACAGGCAAAAGGGTTGCCGATGGAAATTCTCTTCGCCCTCGTAAGTGATAATGGTACTAAAAAGCCTTCTGAATTGAAAGAAATAAAGGACGCATTGCCCAAAAACAGGCAAATACACGATGGTGATATTGCCTTTTGCTTGGAAGAGTTCAAGCGCATCAGAATATTAAGAGAGACGGAATGATGGGGTATTGGATATTGAGATATTGGATATTGAGATATTGGGATATTAGATATTGGGATATTAGGATATTAGATATTGGGATATTAGATATTGAGATATTGGATATTCAGATATTCTACCTTGCAATATCCCAATATCCAATATCCAATATCTAATATCCCAATATCTAATATCCCAATATCCCAATATCCCAATATCCCAATATCCCAATATCCCAATATCCCAATATCTAATATCCCAATACCCTAATATCAATTAAAAACCCAAGATGAAATACGAATTAAACCACGATGTTGTCGCCAAACAGGTATTCGAGAAGGCTTCTGCTGATATGAAAGCAAGGCGAAAGGTCGAGTTATTGGTAAAAACAGCCCACGAATTTTATCAAAAACGCAATGCTTTAATGACAAAAGAGCAATTGGAGGAGGTACGCCCGTTTCGCCAGACATTGAATTTGAGTGATATAGAATTGGCTTTTATTGATAAAAGTGAAAGCACGTTGAAAGCCGCTCAACGACGGAAGTTTTTGATAACGATGGGTGTAATTGTGGCTTTGTCGGTTTTGGCAGGTTTGGCAATTTGGCAATGGCGCAAAGCTGTTGACCGTGAGCGGACGGCAGAATCGGGTCGTTTGGCAATTTCTGCGCAACAGCAATTTTCGGCATTCAACTTTAATGATGCTTTCAATTTGGCGCAAGAAGCTTTGGCAATTGACCCCGATAATTTGATTGCTTCTGATATTTTAAGTCAAATATTTCACCGCCCTTTTAATAATAGATTGACGCCCTTGTCAACGGCTACAATTCAGGAATCAAAATCTGTAACACAGGTTAATCTTTCAGAAGACGGTCATTTTACGGCAGTAACATTGTCGGATTCTACAGTTAAGATTTATGATGTTTCAAAAGATGCTCAGTTGGTGGGCTCCATTTCAGCTTGTGATACGCGTTTTAAAACCGTTTTTTCACCCAATAATACCCATATTTTAACTTTAAAAAGTGATAGCCTTATTCAAATAAGCACTTTAGATGGAAAAGACGCCGTAATACTGAGGGGGCATTCGGAATACGTGAGCGGGGCTATTTTTTATAATTCTGACACCATTATTTCGTGGGCAAATGATGGTTATATTAAAATGTGGAATACGCAGGGGACGTTTCTACGAGATATTGGCAAGCAAGGGAGTTTTGTAAAATCGGTGGAAATATCGAACGATAGGGTGCATTTACTTTCAATAGATGATGGTCACGTGGCAGCGATATGGAGCATGAATGAGGATGAATTGCCGTTTCAAATTAGCCACTTATCGTCGCTCAATACAGCTACTTTTTGGAATAAAGATTCCGTTTTATTGGTTGGTTCGGAGGGTGTAGAAATGTGGTCAGGTAAACAAAAACGAGAGGTTGTGCGCCCTTTACCGCTACAAAACATAGGCAATAATGCTGTTTTTTCAGCTAATGCTGATAATTTACTGTATGTCGTGGAAGATAGCGGCTACACGTGCGTGACTCGCATCCATGATTATTTCGATTTTTTTGGCGGAAATGCAAAGCAAAATGTAAAATTGAAAGTGTTTCAGAAGACGAATAATATGAAAGATTTTGAGCCGCAAGGTTTTCTGAAAATTATGAGCCAAAAGCCCAATGTGGATGCCAATAAAGTCGGTTTTTTTAATGTCAATTATGTTTGGACAATAAGTAAAGGCAGTAATGAAGTTGTTTTAAGGGATGTTTTAGGCAATCCAATGGCGGTTTTGACTCACCCTACGCCCGTTGAAAGTGTGGTTTTTACGAATAAAAATTTGGTTGCGGCTACGTTTTCAACTGATGGTATTATCAAAATTTGGAAACAAAATGCTACGGATTTAATGGAGATAGTAGGCATTGTGAATGATAGGAAAGTTGGCGCATTCTCTTCCGTGTATTTTTCACCTGATAATAAACGAATTGTCACTACTGGTAAAATTTCGCCTATGAAATGGTTTGATAGTAAAGGACAATTGAGCCGCACTTTTTACGATTTTAATGTTGAATATATCGCTTTTTCACCCAATAGTGAAAGTACAATTGCGTTACCTTACAGCGGAGAGCCTGTTATGTTGGATACATTGGGTCAAACCTTGAGAAAACTGGGCATAAATGGCTCGTTTCGAGGCGTTCAATTCAGTCCAGATGGTAGCCATTTTTTAGTTTATGAAGGTAAAAAAGTGTCTGTTTTTACTGAAAAAGGAGACTTGGTACAGGATAAAATAGAAGTGAAAGATACTCTTTTATCGGTTTGTTTTTCACCTGATAACAACCATATTTTGACAGCTTCGAGGGATAGTTTACTATCGGAATGGGATATTCAAGGCAATTTAGTGCGGCATATTATTGAGCATGACCGCAGTATTTCGTTTGAACTATCACCCGATGGTAAATATATTTTAACGGGAAATAATGATAATATTGCCATTTTAAGAGATTTTTCAACGGGTAAAATCATTCATCAGTTGAAAGGGGAGAAGCCCAATAACTATATCATTTCAACCGAATTTTTACCTGATGGGAAGACTATATTGATAAAAGACAATGATAATGAAGCAGTTATATATGATTTAAACGGTAAAATTGTACAACAAAATTTATTCAATG
>JANMYC010001297.1:0-1814 GCA_031381715.1 Saprospiraceae bacterium | reverse complement strand
TCAGAGTTGGGGAATTATGATAAAGCGATAAACATTTTGAAAGACGAATTAAAAATAAATACAAAGGATACTTCCGTTATAACCCATACTCTTGCGAAAACGTATGCGCAAAAAGGCAATTTTGAAGAGGCATATAAATGGGATGAAATACATATTGATTATAAATTTAGAAATCGAAAAACTACGCAAGATAATGAGTTGGTTATCAAACTCTTGAAGACGGAAAACGAGGTTAAAGAAAAGGAAAAGCAGTTTAAAGAAAAACAAAATATCTACTTGATATGGGGGCTTTTTTTCGCATCCTTAGCGATAGGCGTTTCAGCTTATTTTTGGCGAAAAAATCATAAAAGTAAGATTGAATTGACTAAAAGAAATGCTGAAAAAGAATTGATGGTATATGAAATCCACCATCGTGTAAAAAAAATTTGCAACTTTTATATAGTTTGGCTGCTCTACAATTGCCTACAATTATTGATGAAAAAGCCCGTGATTTATGGCATAAAAACCTCGTTCAGCTCAAAACAATGGGTTTGGTGAATGAAAAACTGTATAATACTGAGGGGGTCACTTCTTTTGAGTTAAAAGAATTTATTCCCGAATTAATAGAGCATTTTAAGGTTTTAAAACGAAATGATTTAAGCCCTTCGTTTCAAATAGATTTACAAGGCGATTTAAATGTAAGAGCTGATTTTGCAGTACCATTCGGTTTGATTTTATCAGAATTAATCACCAATACATACAAACATGTCCATAGCGAAGCCGTAATTCAAATTACTCTATCAAGAGAAAAAGACAATAAATTAGCTTTTCAATACACTGATAATGGTAAAATGCTCGATTTATCCATACTAACGAATAAAAAAATAGGTGGTTCAGCCTTGATAAAAGACCTCGTCAGACAATTAAGAGGCAAATTTTCAATATCAAACGAGAATAATTTACAATATAACTTTGCATTTAACTTATGACACACAATCCAACAACAAGCCGAATTTTAATCGTTGAGGATGAAATCCTCATTGCCCGTGCCATTGAACAATTATTGTATCGCCATTTTGAGTGCGATGTCCGAATTGCAGTTTTCATTGAAGAAGCAGAAATGGAAATTGATTTCTTCCCACCCCATCTTATCCTCTGCGATATCAATCTCAATGGCATCATGGCAGGCATTGATTTTATCCAACAAACGCAAGAAAAATTACATTTCGAAACCATTTTTGTCACCGCCAATGCGACCAGAAATATCATCGAAAAAGCGGTATTGAGTACTCCTGCCAATTTCATTGTGAAACCTTTTGATGAAAATCAACTAGTTGCCGCTGTCCAATTAGCGCTCAATAAATTGTCCAACATGCCACAAGCAGGCACTTTCAAAATCAATATGAAAGACATATTGAGCAAAGCAGAATGTAAAATTTTACACCTTATTAGCGATAATAAAACAACTTCTGAAATTGCCAGTACGCTGTTTATAAGCCCCCATACCGTTAAAAATCACCGCCATAATATATCCCGCAAGCTGAAACTTTCAGCCGACAACAATGCTCTGGTCAAATGGGCGATTGAAAATAGACAGCATTTGGGAGTGGGTTAAGATTTCAAGAAAAGTAGAAATATCAATAGCCAATTGAAATTGGCTATTTTTTATTCAACTCAAACTAACAAATTCTCACTTTTTATCGTAAAATATCCTAATTTTGCGCGCATTTTTAAAGAAAAAAGAAACAAAGCAAATATGGAATTTAATCCAAATAGAATCGAGGATAAGTGGAAGAAGTTTTGGGACGAGAACCAAACGTATAAAGTGACAAACG
>JANMYC010001288.1:0-6022 GCA_031381715.1 Saprospiraceae bacterium | reverse complement strand
CCGTATGTACGAGCAATGGCATCCGATGGGGATTGTGGGTATTATTTCAGCTTTTAATTTTCCAGTGGCGGTGTGGTCGTGGAATGCGGCTTTGGCGTGGATATGTGGTGACGTGACCATTTGGAAAGCGAGTGAAAAGACCCCCCTCAGTAGTGTGGCGTGTCAGAACATTTTACAGAAAGTTTTAAAGGCTAATAATGTACCCGAAGGCGTATCGTGCATCATCAATGGCGATTACAAAGTGGGCGAATTCATGACCAAAGACGCCCGTATTCCCTTGATTTCAGCCACTGGTTCTACTCGAATGGGTAAAATTGTGGGCGCAACGGTAGGCGGTCGTTTGGGTAAAACGATATTAGAATTGGGTGGCAATAATGCCATCATCATCACGCCAACGGCTGATTTGAACATTGTTGTGCCAGGTGCAGTATTTGGTGCAGTGGGTACGGCTGGTCAACGTTGTACCTCCACCCGTCGTTTGATTATCCATGAAAGCGTGTATGAAACGGTTAAAAACGCCTTAAAAAAGGCTTATACTCAACTCAAAATTGGTAATCCTTTGGATGCCCACAACCACGTAGGGCCACTTATCGACATTGTGGCTGTGGATAACTACCTCGAGGCAATCCGCCAAGTGAAAGAGCACGGTGGAACGTTCGTCGTAGAAGGCGAAATACTGAGGGGGGATGGTTTGGATAGCGGTTGCTATGTCCGCCCATGTATTGCCGAAGTGAAAAATGAATGGGATATAGTGCAACATGAAACCTTTGCACCCATTCTTTATCTCATGAAATACTCTACGATTGAGGAAGCGATTGCGATGCAAAACAACGTCCCACAAGGTCTTTCATCAGCCATTATGACGGATAGTGTGCGGGAAGCGGAGAAGTTTCTCAGCGTTGCAGGCAGTGATTGCGGGATTGCCAATGTGAATATCGGAACAAGTGGCGCTGAAATCGGTGGTGCTTTCGGTGGTGAAAAAGAAACGGGCGGCGGTCGTGAAAGCGGCTCCGACGCATGGAAAGCCTATATGCGTCGCCAAACGAATACTATTAACTACTCCAAAGTTTTGCCTTTGGCGCAGGGGATTAAGTTTGATTTGTAAAAATATTTCAATATCGAATCATCAAAAGAGGGATACAGAGCGTTATGGGTTTTGTATTCCTTTTTTAATAAACTAAAAACGAAAAAAAATCAAACTAAGGAACCGTTTAGTATTTATATTTGTTACGAATTCAAAATATAAGATAATGATAACAGCAAATACCACAATATTTATAACATACAACCCTGATAATGGTATAGAGCAAACTCTTGCCTCTCGTTTACATACAATAGGTGCTGTAAATGGTTTTAGAATGTATATGCCTGATCGCTTTAATGCTAACAATCTATTGGATAGTGAAACTATCAGAAGAATCAACTTATCTGACTACTTTATTGTCTTTTCTTTTGGAAATCTTTCAAATACTGTTAAGCATGAGATAGAAACGGCTTATGCTCATCTACAAGATCCAACGCGTATTATAGTTGTATATGATAGGAGAAAAGGGAAAAACTTGACAGGTCATATAACAGAACACTTCAAAGCATTTGATTTTGACCCTGCCAAACAAGAGGTTTCAGATTTAGTAAAAGAAATAATTACCTCAATTAACCACAGAGAATTATTGAGTCAACTCAATAAAGAACGAAAAGCAAAAGAAGATAGCCAAGCATTAAATGCATTATTAGGTATTGGACTGGGCTTATTTGCATTGGCTTCACTATCAAAAAGTGATAAATAACACTTATGTACCCTCTTTCAAAAGCTATATTTGATAATACTGTATTTAATTATATTGTACGTATTCAATCAATTGATTTATCTAATGTCATACGTTCATTAGTAACCGAGGTTTTTGTTCCTCAAACAATCGTGGCAGAAATGGAAGATTGGATTCAAGATCCTGTATTTGCTGCCAGGATAGGTTATTTTACCAATCAAATCAGGAACAATCAATTTTTCAAATTTTGTACTTCTTACAATGCTATCATTTTTGAGGAAGCCCAAAATCATATAGATAAAGGAGAAGCAGATGCAATTGCGCAAAGTGATAAAATAAATGTTTTATTGTTCATCACAGATGACACCCGATGTCAAAAGTACATTTTAGAATATTACCCCAATATTCGTATTCATACTACTTACTTTCTAATCTCATTAGCATACTTTCAAGGTTTACTGCCAGTTGCCGAATCTGTATTGGCAGAGTTTCATCAAATTATGCAAGTCAAAAAAATGAAATCAACGACGAAACGTATTTATAAAGAAATGCTTCGTCGAGAAGCAACGGAAGCATTAAAAGTATTGGGTTTTGCCGTCGATAAAAAACAAATATCGTTTCTAACATCTTTGAAAAACCATATTTAATTTATGTCAAATCATTTTTTTAATATAATTCATCACATTTTACTGGTTTCAAACAAATGAAAAACAACTTTTTACTCCTCCTTCTCCTCCTTTTCGTCGCTTGTAAAAAGAAAGCGGGAAAACAAGCTGACAAACAGGCTGAAATAAAAATGGAAACGCCCGCAGCAACACCCCCTCAGTATCAAGAGCCCGAAAAGGCAGTTGTTGAGCAAAAAAAAGCTGTAGAAGAGCCTTCTGTGTTGAATACTCAAAAGCCCAGTTTTAAGTTTATTGCACACAATATTAGCTTGAAAAAGGGGATCAAATTCCCGCTTTACACGCCCGAAGGCTATCGTGTGAGCATTTCGTATGAGGGTTTGAACAGGCTGCGTTTTTTGACGCCTTCGCCCGATGGACGTCTTTTTGCCACTGACATGTTCAATAAATCGGATAATAAAAAAGGGAAAGTGCTCATTTTTGATGGATGGAATGATGCTACCCACAGTTATAAAAGTTGTAAAACATACCTTTCCAATCTGCATAATTGCAATCAAGTCGCTTTTTACAAAGACAATGGCAAGCAGTATATTTATGTCAGTGAAACGGGCAAATTGACCCGTTATGAGTATCAAACAGGTGATTCTGTGCCTCGTGATAAGGGTCAAATAGTTGCTCGATTCCCCGATTTTGGCTTGGATTATAAATACGGCGGTTGGCATTTGACCCGCAGTTTGACGTTTTATAACAACAAATTATATGTGTCAGTGGGCAGCAGTTGCAACGCCTGCATTGAAAAAGAGGAAATACGCTCAACCATTGTAGAAATGAATCCCGACGGTAGCAATCAACGCTTTTTTGCTCGTGGCTTGCGCAATTCAGTTCAATTGAAATGGCTGGGCGGTAAAATGTGGGTAACGAGCATGGGACGCGACCAAATCGGCCCCGACAAACCTGAAGAAATGTTTCACACCGTAGCCGATGGGGGCTTTTATGGTTTCCCTTTTTATTATCAATATCAAGGAAAAGTGTACGCCGACCCACAATTTAAGGATTCAACACGAGCTAAATGGGTAAAAGAACCAACAGTGGCTTTTTGTGGTTTCAAAGCGCACAGTGCGCCATTGGGCTTCGATTATTTCAAAAACTTCGACGATCCGAATCTTAAAAACGCGTTTTTAGTAGCGCTTCATGGCTCCAATATGATCTGGCGGGAGCGTGGAAATGCCGTTGTAAAAGCGCGTGGAACAAATGATTATGATGAAATAGTCAAAGGCTTTTTACCGAAAGGTGGTAAGGAAGAAAAAGATCGCAAGGGTCGCCCTTGTGATGTATTGATGCGCGATAATAAATCTTTTTTCATAACCGATGATTTGAATGGGGTATTGTATTGTGTGTGGAAAGATTGATTTTTTAAGAGACATTAGTCCCGAGGACTCGGGACTAATGTCTCCTAAAATTCGCATTAAAATATAAAATATGCAAAAAACACCCTTTCGGTAATTTTAATGTTACTAATATTTGCCCTAACTTTGTCGTTGTAAACATACTATAGTATCAATTTAGGGTTCAAACTATGAATAAAAGCGCGCGTATTTTTGTATTTTTCCTCTTATTTCTCCCATTTTATATCAAAAGTCAAGTCAAAATTACGCTCGATAGAGCTACCGCTAACTATGCCGTTGGGGAATTGGCAGCTATCCGAATTGGTTCAAATACCTTTGGAAAAGGCAACTATGATATATATTTTGACCCCAAAAACAGTAATTCTACTATTAAAAAAGGGGAATTCACCATTCGGCAGGGGCAAAGTGATACGGTTATTCTGTTCACTATTTCATCGCCCGGAGTTGTCTTTTTAAAAGCATCGCAAAATAATGGGCCAGTCAATACGGTCACGATAGCATTCTCCCCCCTCAGTATCCAGCCTGCGGAAAAAGAACCTTCAGACTTTGATGCCTTTTGGTCGCAACAGAAAAAAGGCTTACAGAATATCGGGTTAAATCCTCAATTGACACTTCTTCGCACTTTGCCTAAAGGCTCAAAATTGTATTTATTGCAATTAAATAATGTGGATAACCGCAAAGTTTATGGCTATTTAGCGGTGCCTTCCACGGCAGGAAAGCATCCTGCTGTCATTCAATTACCTCCTTTTGGTGATGCACCAGTGGAAGCCAGTGAGTTTGTTTTGACGGATTTTGCGGAGCGTTGTAATGCCATCGCTTTACAACTGACAGTGCATAATGCGCCACCTAATCAAACTGACCCCAATGCCTACAAACCCAGCAATCTTTTAAAAGCGGAGGAATATTACAATAGATACATGATAACTGCCTGCTTGCAAGCGGCTGAATATTTGAGTAAAAGAACTGATTTTAATGGTAGCTTAGGTGTGTCGGGGAACAGTCAAGGCGCAGGCTTAGCGATGACTTTGGCGGGTTTGGATAGTCGGGTCTCGGCGGTAATTGCTGCAAATCCAGCTTCAAGTGACCAGCAGGCTTTTCGTTTTAATAAAGCCAGTGGTTTTCCAAGCTATGTGAAACAGGGTTTGGATTTAGGTTTGGATACCAATATCGTGAAAGCAACTTCCAAATACCATGATGTGGCTTATTTCACTAAAAGATATAAAAATCCGCTTCTCGTTTTAAACGGATATAAAGACGAAGTGACCCCTGCTGCATCGGTTTTTGCTGCTTTTAACCAATTTAAAGGCATGGGTGCGATGTTGCATGAGCGTGAAATTGGGCATGACTACACCATTGAATATTGGTTTGGTCGCTACGCTTTTTTCAAACAACATTTATTGGGTTTTGAAAATCAGTTTGATTTCAAGAAATCCTTGGATATAAAAGCGGGTGAAAATCGCTTGAATGTGTCCACCGACACCGTTTTACTGAGGGGGTTGGTGTCTATTGATGGTGCTGTGAATGAAAGTGTTTCGGTGCGTTGGGAGAAAATAGAAGGCGTCGGTTCAGTCACTTTTGAAAAGCCCACTCAGCGTCAAACCAGTGCTAAATTCAGTCTACCAGGCACGTATTTATTGCGTTTTTCGGCAACTTATGAGTATAAAATTAATACTGCAGAACCCATGTTTTATACACTTTCCAATTACGTTTCAGTTGAAATAAAGGATAAAACGGGCGGTACCACGCCAAAAGACACCGTTATTTCTGCCGTTGAAAAAGAAAAAAGGCTATTGCGCATTTCACCCAATCCGCATTCATCGGCGTTTCAAGTGGCTTGGGAGCCGATATATAAATACAAAACCATTCGCGTATATGATACAATTGGTCATTTATACAATACGGTTAATGTTCCAAGTGGACAACTAAGCGTCAATATTTCAAATACAAATTTGCCTGACGGCACTTATTTTGTTGAACTTGAAAATGTAAACGGGCGCAGGATTTCGAGGAAAGTAGTGAAAAGTGAAAAGTAACATTTTAAGTGAAAAGTGAAAAACTAAAAGTGATAATAATCGGAAAATGAAAGTCCAATTTCAGGCGTTTTTTCACTTTTCACTTTTTCACTTAATAGTCCTTCACATTAATACTGTCGGGTTTAAATTTTAGAAAAATTTTAAATCTTCCTAAGATTCTGGCAAATTCTGCGCTGTGAACATTTGGAAAGTTT
>JANMYC010001124.1:0-1765 GCA_031381715.1 Saprospiraceae bacterium | reverse complement strand
CACCGAATTACACCCGTTTTAAAAATGCAGAATTTGATAGAATTTATGAAACTTCATTGAGTGAAAATGACGACATCAAACGATATACTCTTTACCACCAATTGGATAAAATATTAATTGAAGAAGCCCCCATAATTTTCCTTTTTTACGATGAAAGCAGCCGTTTTGCCCGAGTTGGCATTGATAATCTAAGCCGAAATGCAATGAATTTATTGCCTTTGAAAAGGGTGGGGAAGAAGTGATGGTTATGTATTTATTTTAAATAGATTTCTTGGAAATCGTTTAATGATATAAGTGGAATATCAGGAAATTCTATACTTTTTAGTATATTGAAATGCTTATCGTTACTTATTAAATAATCAGCATTACCTGAGAAAGCACAATCAACGAAAGCGTTATCGTCTGGGTCTTCAATGATAATTTGCCACCTGAAGAAATATCTACTTTTACGACATTCGGCTTAGCAAGTATTAGTTTTAGGATATTTTCAGCGATAATAGGCTGAGTTTTTAAAGCTATTTTTTCGTGATATTCAAGTAAAATGGGAGTCGTTACCAATAAATCAAACTCTTCTTTTAAAAAGGCTTGAAAAAGCCAATTATATTTCGATTGACGCCCAATTGAAACTAAGAGTACATTTGTATCAATGACCAACCTCATTTTTTTCATTGGTTTTCATCATTGAGCCATGTATCCATTGTTTCATTTGACAACCCTTGTTCAACCCAAAGGTTGTCCATTTCATCCATTGCTTTTTTAGCAAAAAATTCTGATAAAAGGCGTTTTATTTCTAATAATTCATCCTCTTTAACCTCGTATTGAAAATACTTTAGTAACTCAAATTGAAGATTAGTTAAAGGCTTTGCTAATGTTTTTGTCATCACTTATTTTTAAACAAAAATACACTTTTTTCTAAAAAATTCAAAGTAATATATAGTTGGTAATATTGAAAAGTGAATAAAGGTGTTTGACAGAATTAGACATATTTCAACAATATTCTTTTAAAAATAGTACCCAAATATCCAAAAAAACGTCTTAATTTTAAGAATTGATTTTGAACATTTAAATAAAAGTATGAAAAGTAGTATTTTATTATTCTTGATTTTAGTATTTGTGGCAGCGTGTAATAAAAAAGTAGTTGAAAAAGTGGCTCAAGTGCCCATTGAAAAACCCGTTGAAAAGCCGATAGTTGCGGAGGTAAAACCTCCAGTAGAAGCCACTCCCAAAGTGGAAATTAAATTGAATATCCCCGAAGGCATTGATTCCAATTTATTGGTGAGTTTGCAGCGGACTTCCTGCTTTGGCAAATGTCCTGCTTTCAAAATTGAGCTTTTTAACGACGGCAGAGTACTCTATAATGGCATCGCATTTTCAAAAAGGAACAATAAACACGAGGCTTTTGCGGAAAAAAGCTTGATTTATGAAATTCAACAAAAAGCTGCCGCCATCAAATATTTTGAATTTTTGGATAAATATCCCAAAGGCGACATCGAAATTACCGATTTACCAAGCACTATTTCATACATCAGAATTGAAAATGAAGGTAAAATTATCTTCAATAACTACGATGCGCCCAAGGAATTGATTGAATTTCAACGCTGGCTTGAAAAAACCTTGGATGCCTTGGATTGGAAGGAAATTAAGTGATAATTTCTTACTTAGCTAAGAGGTCGCAATTGCTCCGATTAGCCACTGATTTTACTGAAATTGACTGATTTTACACTGATTCTTCATACGTTTAAGGTGTTTTAGTGTGAAATCAGTG
>JANMYC010001122.1:0-3581 GCA_031381715.1 Saprospiraceae bacterium | reverse complement strand
GATTCTGCTTGTTTGGATACCATCCGAAAATTGATTGATAAACATGGGGCTTCAGATAAAGCGGGTTTTGATAGAGCGGAATCTGCACCCCCTCAGTATGACCCTAAAGAAATCCTTACTATTTACCCCGCTGATAATATCACTAAGCCGTACGATACTGTTGAAATATTAAAAAGACTGGTCGATAATTCAGAGTTGTTGCAATATAAAGAAGGTTACGGTAAAACGATTGTGTGCGCTTATGCACGGATAGATGGTTGGTCGGTTGGAATTGTGGCGAACCAAAGGCAAGTCGTGAAAACCACTAAAGGTGAAATGCAATTCGGTGGCGTTATTTACTCCGATTCGGCGGATAAAGCCACTCGTTTTATCATGAACTGCAATCAAAAGAAGATTCCGTTGGTTTTTTTACACGATGTTACAGGCTTTATGGTGGGAAGCCGTTCGGAACACGGCGGTATCATAAAAGATGGGGCTAAAATGGTGAATGCTGTGGCTAATTCCACCGTTCCTAAGTTTTCAATCGTGATGGGTAACAGCTACGGTGCGGGCAATTACGCCATGTGCGGAAAGGCTTATGACCCGCGCCTGATTGTTGCTTGGCCAACCGCTAAAATCGCCGTCATGGGTGGTGCACAAGCCGCTAAAGTATTGGTTCAAATCCAGACTTCCAGCTTGAAAGCGAAGGGCGTAGAGGTAGATACTGAAAAAGAAAAAGCCCTTTACGATGAAATAAAAGGTCGTTACGATAAGCAAACCACCCCTCAGTATGCCGCTGCTCGGCTTTGGGTGGATGCGATAATTGACCCGTTGGATACTCGTCAATGGATTTCGATGGGCATTGAAGCAGCTAATAATGCGCCCGTTGAAAAATTCAACGTAGGCGTTTTGCAGACGTAATTAGTAAAATTTAAATAATCGACAATTTAAATTTTTAATATAAATACTTGATTTTCAATTAATTATAACTTGGTTGAATTCCGACTTTCGGAATTGAACCAAGTCTTGTCGGTTATTTAAGTCAATTCAAGTGATAAAATAAAAAAAGCAGCAGGTAAGTTAAAAATGAATAATGGTGCCATTTTTCATTTATACTTAATTACCTACTGCCCCAAACAAATTGTATGAAAAAACTATCTTTACCTTGAAACTCATTGAAATATCAATGGGTTTTAAGAAGAATATATCCCGATATTTCTTCAAAACTGCCCTCTATACTGAGGGGGTGATAAAAACGGTCATTTTCCCCAAGACTTTCCTTCTGGAAAATGACCGAAAACTTAACTCATCTAAAAAATTAACTAAAACCTTTTATCTTTCACTATCTTTTTTCTCTTCAATTCATATCAAAATGTGAGTGAAAAGGTGATTACGGCATTGCCTTACTCTTAACCAATTATGTGCTGTTATCAGCCCAGTCACTCACCCATTTTCGACTACTTTTTTCGACTACTTTACTATGAAAAACTTATATTACAGAAATCTCGATTCTTAAAAACAGAATTAATGCCTGCCTTTACCACGACCACGACCACCATTTGGGATATCCAATAATGTACCCGCTGAATCGAATGCGAAGTGTTTGTTATCGCTCAGTCTCACACCATAAATAATGGTACCGTCAGGCTTAGTAATTTTTACCACTGCTGTGATATTAGCTACTGTAGCGTTGGCATTCAAATACGTTTGCGCTGCTGCTGGAAGGTCTGCGAAAGTAATTTCAGTGAATTGGTGGTCTTTTGTAGCTTTTATCAAAACCACTCCAGCCGCATCAAAATGGATATGTTTTCTATCGCTGAATCGTACAACATAGTTAAATGTACCGTCAGCGAGGGTAATTTTAACAATTCGAGTGATTTTTGAGGTGTCTGTGTTCGCAATTAGATTGGCTTGTGCGGCGGTTGGTAAACCTGAAAAACCAATGCTATCGCCTTGAACTTTGCTTGGGTGATTACCGTGTTTGCCGCCACCGCCTCTCCAGCAACGGCCTCTGGAGGTATCGCCTGGGTTTCTTAAACTATCAGGACCGCCTGCACCTGTACCCGATACTACGAGTTCATCGACAGTAGTTAAACTGCCATCTGCCAGTACGTCACCTGAGCTTTCTTTCGCACAAGCTACCGAGAATAAAATACCCACAAGGGTTGCTAATCTTAAGAGATTTTTAATTGATACGTTCATAATTTTTTATAATTTTAATATGAAAAAAACGGTTACGAATACGCATAAAAATGGCTGTTCATTGTAGGCACGATGATGCCCAAAAGAGAACTCAAATCGAAAAAAAAGATGTTTTTATTATTCCGAACTTACCTGATTCCTATGTTTATAGATTTTGAATCTTATGGCATTTTGTTCGTTTTTGATTTCTACTATTAAGTACAAGGAGTTATAAAATTCGGTTGCCTCGTGGCGAAAAAAAATTAAAATTATTCCGAAAATTTGCCTAATTCCTATATTTATAGTTTTTGAATTTAAAGGCAATTAGTTCGTTTTTATTTCTACTGTTAAGTACAAAGGGTTGCTAAAAATGGTTGCCTCATGGCGAAGGGAAAAATTATTTTTATTTTAAATACTATTGAAATTTGATTGTAAGTATTTGGTAATCAATGTATTAAGCAAAAATAAAAAATAAAAATTTTGAGCTGAAATTCTCGGAGTGACTAAAAGCCGCTCCGAGAATAGTTCTTTTTAACCTCAAATATCGTCAAATACTGAGGGGGTAGTTTCTTAGCCAAAAACGCGTAAAGTTGTACCAGTCAATTCTGTTTTGTAAATAGTCAAACCTTTTGAGCCGTTATCATTCAAA
This sequence comes from Saprospiraceae bacterium, assembly GCA_031381715.1. Classification (GTDB taxonomy): domain Bacteria; phylum Bacteroidota; class Bacteroidia; order Chitinophagales; family Saprospiraceae; genus JAAFJT01. The sequence continues at coordinate 772 of JANMYC010001122.1, read as the reverse complement.
CCCTTTCCAGTCGCATCGAAAAGAGCCCCGTGAGCTGTACAGTACCATTGCCCTTGGCTGTTGTAGGTGACCTGTTGCTGTCCTTGATGGCTGCACGTTACGGTAGCCGCAGCGTATGCACCTGTAGTTGTTCGAGCTACCACTGCGCCACTTTTCACGATGTAGCCACCGTTGGTTTTAAGTTTGGCGTTTGCTGTGTCATTGAGGTCGATTGTAAAATCAACGGCAGAAACGGCAGTTTCAGATTTACAACTGCCTAAACAAGATGCCGTGAGTGCAAATGCAGCACCTACGCCTATTTGCTCCAAGAACTTTCTTCTTTCCATAAACTGAAATTTGAGTTTTGTAAGTAGATGAAATTTGAGAATTTTATCGTTTAAAAATGCGGTTATAGAAACCGCTCAACAACTAACAAATGATTTTGTATTTAGTTGCTTTCTATACATTTAAAACGAGATATTGCCTTATTTATGACATTGATTTCTATAATTTACCTGATTATGACAATACTTGAAAAATATTACATAAAAAACAATATAAATCTTTAAATATTGTAATGAATTGATAAGCAATGTATATAATTTTATTTTAAATAAAAATAGCAATTCTGTATATGAAAAAAAGCGCTGAATTCTAACTTCGACCCCCAACGGGCAGGATTTTTTGGTTCTAAAATGTGCGAGTCCGCTGGACTCGTTTAAAGCGAAAAAATGATATTTCTACCCCGAGTACTCGGGGTAGAAAACATATCACGAAGTAAGTTTTCGAGTCC
>JANMYC010001060.1:0-2299 GCA_031381715.1 Saprospiraceae bacterium | reverse complement strand
TTGGAATATCCCCTCAGTATTTGTCTGACCTGTCATTAAGAAAATGCTGTCTTGTCCATCTTTCTCAATTGCATACAGCTTGAACGGAACATTTTTAAGCCTTGTGCCCCCATTATCGTTGGCAGTGATATTGACGTCAATGTCTTGGCTTGTTTTAAAAGTAAAAGTAGAAGGTATTGTAAGCTGATCCATTGTCTTTTCAGTGACATCAACCGTAGATACTGTACCATTTTCTGGTATTTCAAAAGTACTACACGCTCCTAAACTTAGGAGTGAAATAAAAAAGAATGCCTTTTTCAGTTTTAAATGGGATGAGTTTTGTTGTAAAAAATTATTTAATTGTAAATATTTAAGATTTATAACACGGTCATATTTATTAAAGAGGAATTTAGTTGCAATAACCAATGCCTTCATTTAATAAACAAATGAAAAAATATTTATATTTTTATATTTCCGGATTAGGGATTTCTATACATCAGCACTCTGAAAAACAGCGAGAGGCGTTTTAACGAGTATCCATAAATCAAGCGCGAAACTTATGCGTTCTGAGTATTCAGCGTCTAATTTTTTACGGCTTTCTGCGCTGACATCTTTTTTTCCTCTTTCTGTTACTTGCCAATATCCCGTGATACCAGCGGGTGCATTGAAGCGAGCAATGCCTTCATCCGTGGTTACTTTTTCCGCTTCGTAAAGTGGTAATGGGCGATTTCCTACGAGCGACATATCGCCTTGCAGTACATTTATCAATTGTGGTAGTTCGTCAATACTTGTATTCCTGATAAAATGGCCTATTTTAGTAATCCTCGGGTCGTGAGTGATTTTAAGAAACGTTTTTTCTGCTTTTTGCTCCGTCAAAACAGCTTGTTCTGAAACCCAACCGTCATCTGAAAAAAGCTCTAAACTATCAAAATCTATTGAATCTAATTCTTCACTCATTTGTGCATCCGAAGATTCGTTGCCATATTGGTTTAAGTGCGACATACTTTTTAGTAGCTGGTCGGCATCTGTTCGCATGGAGCGAAATTTCCAAAAACCAAATATTTTATAATTTTGCCCAACGCGCATGGATTTATAGAAAATGGGACCCGGACTTTGTATTTTAATCAAAATAGCAATAATCAAAAACAAAGGGCTCAACATCAATAATAATACGCTCGCTGCAATAATGTCCACCAAGCGTTTGATAACCAAATAAGGTCGCTTAGTAGAATATGAAATTGTGGATATTGTATTCATCTTTAGAAGTTCTCTTTTAAATTAGACGTTTTAAAATGCTGCGGCTTTAATAAATTCTTTGAAAATACTGCGAACAGGAATCGACCTTTGTTCTACCTCAATGTTTTCAGTATCTGCTTCTTCCACTATTGAAGGCACACTTTTCAACAATAATTTACCAATGCGCATGTCTAATTCTGCTGGATGAAAAGGCTTAGCCAAATAATCATCCGCGCCACTTTCTAAACATTGGATTCGTACAGCGCTCTCTTTATTGCTGCTTATTACTGCTATGGGCGTATTTTTATCCAATTCACGAACAGCGTGAATAAAATCCATACCTGATAGCTTAGGCATATCTAAGTCAGTAATAATAGCGTCGGGTGATAAACCACCCTTAATGGCTTCAAGTGCATCGGTGGAATCAGAAAAAGGAATAACCTCGTATTTTTTTTCGAGGAAAATAGCCAGGAATCGGCTCATGACTGGAGAGTCGTCAATAATTAAAATTGTACGTTTTTGCATTGTCTCTTCTATGAATTTTGGTTATAAAATAAATTACTCGTTTTATACATACAAAAATATACCTTATTAGGGTAGCCTGTCGGCGTTTTTCGTTTTTCGGTAGGTTTTAGAGGGATTTCGGCATAATTAAACTGTTTTCGGTAAAATACTGTGGGGTAGTATTTTAAATAAAAATAAAAAAGCGACCGTCGTTAAATCAGTCGCTTTTCTTTATACAAATATTTGATAATCAATTAATTATGCTTTTTTTATTAAAACGCTAAAGTATTCTCAAACGTCCCATAAGCTCAGCTTTGTTGGAGCGGCTGATGGGAATTACCGTTTTTTCTATCACCAACGAATTTTCTTCAATATCCTTAATTTTTGATAGATTTATGATATAAGTGCGGTGTACTTTCAGGAATCGGGCATCGTTTAGTCGTTCATCCACGCTTTTGAGCGTACCATAAATGATGTGTTGTCCTTTGGTGGTTTTTACCCTCACATAGTCGCCCACGTTTTCGAAAAAAAGAATTTCCTCACACGGGATGCGAATGTATCGCCCTTCTTCTTTGACATA
>JANMYC010001040.1:0-2566 GCA_031381715.1 Saprospiraceae bacterium | reverse complement strand
GTGACACGGGTTTTCCCAGAGTGCCAAAGTAGAACTAAATAGGTACATTAATGGGGTTTTGAGATAGTTGACATTTTTAAAAATATTTTATTAGGTACAAATAGTATTACCTTGTACCGAATAAAATATTTACTTTTGTCTAACGATTAACGAAAAACAAAGAAATGCTTTCTCCTAATCTTTTGCCAGATAAATATGCTCGGATTGACAACCAATTCGTTTTCAATGCCCGCTATCGCTTGCCTGCGCGCGAGCAGAAGATAATTCTGTATTTGATTTCTAAAATCAACCCAACCAATGAAAATGAATTTCATAAGCAACGGCTTTCGATGAATGAAATGAAACAGTTGCTTGTGCGGGAAGGGACGAAATACGGCAGTTTCTATAGTGAATTGGCGACGATTGCGGAGACGATGACGAGTTGCAAGATTACCTTTCCAACCCGTTTTGAGGTGAATGGTATGCGGTTGAAGGGCGCCATCAACTGGTTTCAGCATTGTATCCCGGTTGAGGATGAAAAAGGTGAGGTGCATTTGGAGTTCGTTTTTTCCGAAATTTTGAAGCCTTTTATTATTGACTTGAAAGAATACGTCAAAATTGGAGTTTCGGAGGTGTTTCCGATGCGGAGTGGTTATGCGATTCGGATGTTTCAAATGCTCAAAGCGGAATATGATAGGCTGAAAGAGTATAAAAAAGTGGTTAATTTTGATTTTACGCTTGAAGAATTGAAACAGCTTTTAGGCATTGAGGAGAATAATTATCCCGATTTCAAGAACTTTCGGGTGCGGGTGCTTGACCCCATAAAACAGGATATTGATGAATTCAGCAACCAAATTCAAGTGGATTATGAATATCTCAAAACAGGTAAAAAAGTAACGGGGATTCGCTTTTTGGTTTTTGCAAAACCTAAAATCAACACTCCCTTCCCGAAAGAATCGGGATTTCCTGCGTCAACAGTATTAAAGGTTACAGAACCTAAAAAAACGACGAAAAAACCTAAAAATGAAAAGGTTGATTTATCCAAATTGACGCGGGCGCAGTTGAAAGCCGTTGAAATATTAACGCAATTCGGGGTTTTTGAAGGGATTGCTGCTAAACAGATATTGCCTTCAATTGGTGGCACAGAATTGGACGGTTTTGAGGATTTATTCGTTCAAAAAGCGATTCAATATTTTCAAAAAAATGCCAATCAGCAAAGTACGGCGGAATTAAGTGCCCAGACTTTTGTGGTTTGGTGGCACGATAAAAAGATTTTTAATGCGCAATCCACATCGGGCGTTTGGAGCGTTTTATTAGAAGCTTTGGTTGAAGATAAGAAAAAAATGCAGAAAAAAGACCCCCAAGCCTTTGAAAATCGCCTTGTCGCGAAGACAATGACGAATGAGGCGTTTGAAAAATGGTATCGAGAGGGTAGGGAATAGGCAATATAAAAAACGAGCCAATCAAATAAATCTGATTGGCTCGTTTTTTATGACTGAAATTTATTTCGCTTTCTTTTTTAAAATCGCTTGCCTCCGCGCTAATAGGCTTTTATCGGAATAAATATCAGCACTTCTTTTATCGGGGGAAATAAGATATTTTAGAATATTCATGCCCATATCATCAACGGCGTTGGCTGTGTTGGATAATATTACTACGGCTGTTTGACTTTCTTTCACGAAGCCGATAAATGTCGAAAATCCACCTTTTTCACTGCATTGCCACACAATCTTGCGCTTATCTTTTTCACCCGCAGGCATCACAATCCAGCCCCAACCCACCATAAAACGGCTATCAGCAGGGTCGGTATAGAGTTTTGGGATGTGCGTTTCAGAAAGAGCAATATCCAAATTATTGTTTTTATTGGATAGATTGGCTTGCATAAAACGCAATAAATCAGTCGCATTTGAGCGAATACCCGCTGCTGGTGTGAATACATTATAGTTTCTATGTATTGTAACATTCCCTTTTGCAGTATGCCCAGTGAGGAATAATTTACTTTGCTCACTATTCGGCGTGATAAAAGTATGGTTCATACTGAGGGGGGTCAATATTTCATCTTTTAAAAGCGTGTTGTAATCTTTCCCTGTTTTATGCGTCAAAGCCTCGGCAAGTAAAGCTGTGCCAATCATCGAATGGTTGTATTGATACCCAAATGATTGATTCGGCGGTAAGGAAGCGATGTATTTATTGAGTTTTTCAAGATTATAACTCGCATAAGGGTTTTTTGTATTAAAAATATTGACACCCGGCTCTTCTGGAAAACCCGCTGAATGGGTGGCCAAATCGCATAAAACCATCATCTGAGGCACGTCAAAAGGGTCTGGGAAACAGATATACCTGTGTTTATTCAATTCATCCGGTACAGTCGGGTTTTGTGGTGGCGTTTCACAGACAATACGCTGATAATAAGGGACTTTTACCACGCCTTTTAAAATGTCGCCCACTGGCTCAAGGCTACTTATTTTACCTTTAGTTTCTAAAATGGCCATGATGGAGGTTGTAAAAACCTCCGAAACTGCACCCAACTCAAATACTGAATTAGAATCAGGTTTGATGCCATTTCCCTTCAAAGTTTCGCCAAAAG
>JANMYC010000989.1:0-2698 GCA_031381715.1 Saprospiraceae bacterium | reverse complement strand
AAACCCTATCTTTTAGGTGGGCTGTGTGCTTTGAGTTTCCTCAGTTTTCACTTTTATAAAAAGGGCTGGATTGGCTATTTCCCGGGTTCAGAATGGGCAGACGCCTTCCAAAGAGTTGATTTTCAAGGTTTTATAAAAAATTGTATTGTTCTCACTTGGCGATTGGTGGATTCGGGGCATCTAATTTTGTGGTTCATCATTGTTTTCTTAGTTTTTCATTTTTATAGAATTCAAAAAACGCAATTGAATATTTATAAATTCAGAACAACCCAAATATTAGTAGCCCTTTTAATCATCCTTACTGTTGTGCTTTCACCTACTTTATTGATTTATAAAGGCTTGTTGCAACACCGCTATTTATTACCTATTTATTTGATAATCAATATTTTATGTTTAAAATTAATTTCAGATTTAAAAGCGGGTGTACTGCAAAACACCTTTTTTAGCCTTTCAATCGCCGCCCTTTTATCGGGGCATTATTGGATTTATCCACAACCCATTGCCACAAGTTGGGAAACGACAATAGCGCATCTACCCTATTACCGCTTAAGAAATGAGATGATTGGTTTTATTAAAAAAGAAAAAATCCCCTTTGACCAAATAGGCACGGCTTTCCCCAATACGAGTTCTTTTAAATTCGTTGATTTGAGCGAAAGCACAGAGTCCTTTGCGCCCTTGGATTTTAATAAAAATCAATACATTTTTTTCTCGAATGTGATGAACGATTTTAATAAAAAAGAGCTTGATGAATTGAAAAACCATTGGAAATTGATAAAAATACTGAGGGGGGGACAAGTGGAAGTTGGCTTGTATGAAAAGTTGTAATTTTTATTGTTTTTTCCTTTTTGCATCCCCTACCAATAAAGCAATTCCTAAAATAGTTAAAAGTAAACCAGTAAAAAAATTAAGCACTTTCAATATAAAGCCTAAGCCTATCAAAGTTTTAAATGAAAAGAAAAAAACAGATAACATTGATACTAAACCTATTGATAAAACAACAGTTGACATTATTTTTTCCCAAAAAGGATATCTCTTCTGATTATAACTCCTTGTTTTTAACTTGTGTTTGTATATGAAATAGCTAATAATCCCTAATAAAAAAATACCTAAAGATGCTATTGTAGCACTTTTTACAAGATTTAAAACTAAAGAATTAGAAAATACATTTTTAAAAATTAGAAACGTAGAACTTAGAAATGATGCAGGTGCAAGAAATACAGTCCCTACGTACAATGCCGATTTAGCAGTTTTGTTGATTTCTTTTATACATATCGAATCATCTTGGGTTCCTATAATTGTATCCTTAACGAATAATTTAGGTTCAATGACTGCATAAGCAGTATTCGATGAGAATAAAAACAGCAAAGAGAAAACAAATAAAAGTTTTAAAGATTTCATATCAGATTACTAAAATTGTATTTATACATTTTAAATAGTTAGACCACTAAACAAAATCCACATCCACATCATACGGATATTCAATCAAAAAATTAATGGCTTTATCCACGTTAAAACCTTCAAAAACCACCCGATAGAGCATATCGGTAATGGGCACATGGATTCTGTATGTCCTCGAAATGCGGTGCGCAATGCGAATAGTGCGCACGCCTTCCGCTACTTCTAACATTGAATTAATGATTTCATCCTTGGTCTCACCTTGAGCAAGGCGCATGCCAAAAGTGTAATTGCGGCTGTTGGTACTGGTAGCCGTGGCAATCAAATCGCCAATGCCCGCTGTGCCCAAAAAGGCTTTATTGGTCGCCCCCAAACGGGTTCCAAAAGCAATCATTTCCGTCAAACCCCGCGTTATCAACATGGCTTGAATGTTGCGCCCTAAGCCTTTTCCGCCCAAAATACCCGACCCAATGGCAATAATATTCTTTAAGGCTCCGGCAAACTCAGCGCCCAATATTTCATAAGAGCCAAATACGTGCATTTGTTTGGAGTTTAAAACAGCTTGCCCCGCATCAATCACTTCATCAAAACGGCTGGCAATGAGCGTTGCTGTGGGTTGACCAGCCAATAATTCGCTCGCCAAATTGGGTCCCGAAAGGCAACCCACTCGCACTACCGAACTTTCCTCCATAATCACCTCACTCATGGTGCGAATATTGGCTCTTGAAACCACCACACCCGTCACTAATTGATCTTCTTCCAAACCCACAAGGTCAAACCCCTTTGTACCATGAATCATAAAATGGTAGGGTTTCAAAAAAGGCGCAAAGGTTTTCATCATTGTCCTAAAATTATTGGAAGGGACAATGGGGAAAATCAATTGGCAATTATCACAAATTTCCTTTGGGCTATTCGTAGCGCGTATTCGAAGGGGATCAAGTGGGTTATTGTAGTGAAAATGCTCTTTATTGATGGCATCCACGACTTCTTGCTTTCGACTATACATCAAAACGTCGGTATTTTGAGAAAGCAATTTTGCTACTGCTACCCCAAAACTTCCCGCTCCAATTATCCCAACAGGTTTTTTCATTTTGTTTAAATTCTAACTTGGTTTATTTCTGAAAATCGGAATTTAAGCACGGTTTTTCGATTATTTAAGTTAGGACGACTTATCTAAGTAATTCAATTTAAATAATCACCAATTCTCAAGTTCGCCCCCATACCCCCAAAGGGGGATTATCCCGATTCTCGGGACAAAAAAGATTATAAATGTTCATTTTACCTCAATTTAATCCCCTTTGGG
>JANMYC010000972.1:0-1882 GCA_031381715.1 Saprospiraceae bacterium | reverse complement strand
CAACTTTTTAGTTGCCACATCAAACAAGTACAAATGAACGTGATACGACTCCAAATAACCGTCAACATCTTGCTTAAAAAGGTATCTGTCCATAACAATCGGTTTGTGCAGCTTGTTTTTAGCGGTATCCGCATTTTCCGGCGTTTTAATGGCTAAAACAATCTGCTTTCCGTCGGGCGACCACGCATAATCCCTCAAATCGCCTTTCAAAGTAGTGAGTTGTTTACCCTCGCCCCCGCGCCTATCCATCAACCAAATCTGGCTGTTGGTAGCACCGTTTCGGGCGGACACAAAAGAAAGGTATTTGCCATCGGGACTCCAACGGGCTTGCGATTCTCCATCGGGGCTATTTGTGAGTTGAATGGACTGTTGCCCGTCCCAACTCATCATCCAGACATCAGCATTGCGCTTGTTCTTCGCTGAATCCACGCTCGATAACACATACGATACCCAATTCCCATCGGGCGATATTTTGGGGTCAGCTACCGTCGAAAGCCGAAAGACATCCGTGGGGTTAATGGGGCGTTTCACTATTGAAGTCTGCGAAAACACTTGGGTACACAAGAAAAGAGTCAGGAGTAAAAAGGAGTATTTCATTGATAATCACTTTAGATTTTAAAAACTTAAAGTTAAAAAATAAACCTAAAAGCCGTGCGCAATTGTCCAAACGGGTGCAGAGTTTCTTCCAACTGCTTCAATACTGAGGGGGTCATTGAGGTTCATCCGTTTTAAGTTTTACTTCCACTTAAAATTAAAACGCCCGATAAATGGTCTTTTTACATTAAATATCTATATTTGGAATCATTTGAAAAAGACTATATTCTAAACAACCAAACTATGAAGAAATATACATTCTCCCTTTTAATCCTTTCCTTTTTAATTAAAACCTTTGCGCAACCTTTCCCTAATACCGTTTTAAATGGGCAATTGAAAGTATCCGACAATAAGCGGTTTTTGGTGCATGAAAACGGTAAACCTTTTTATTGGTTGGGCGATACCGCTTGGGAGCTTTTTCACCGACTCAACCGTGAAGAAGCAGAAAAGTATTTAAAAAATCGGGCTGAGAAAGGTTTTACCGTCATTCAAGCCGTGGCTTTGGCGGAGTTGCAAGGTTTAAAAGACCCCAATCCATATTGGGAACTACCCCTCGATAACCTTGACCCTACCAAACCCCGCGAGGCTTATTTTCAACACGTAGATTGGATTATTGATAAAGCTGCTGAGTTGGGTTTGTACATTGCCTTTTTACCCACTTGGGGCGATAAACTTTTTAAAGAGCGTTGGGGTGATGGGCCCGAGATTTTTAATCCAAACAATGCGCTTATTTATGGAAAATGGTTGGGCAATCGCTACAAAGACCGTAAAAACATCATTTGGGTACTCATGGGTGACCGCAATCCGCGCAACGAACAAGATGTGGCGGTCTGGCGAGCAATGGCAGCCGGTATTACTGAGGGGGTCGGTGGTGCTGAAAACGCCCTCTTAACGGCGCACCCGCAACCCAATGACATGGCGGATGGCGGCTCTGGCAAATGGTTCCACAATGACGATTGGTTCGATTTTAATATGTTTCAAACGGGTCATTGCAGAGAAAATCCCCTTTACGACCGCATTCAAGTCGCTTATAATCGCTCGCCAACCAAGCCCACTATTGATGGTGAGCCGCTTTATGAAGACCACCCAGTCTGTTTTAATAAAAATGAATTGGGTTTATCCAATGCTTATGATGTGCGCATTTATGCTTATTGGGATGTTTTTTCGGGCGCATTTGGCAATACTTATGGCTGCCATGATGTTTGGCAATTTTTCACACCGCAGCGAAAAAGCATCAATGGTGCAAGTATTCCGTGGTACGAAGCCATTAATTTACCCGCCGCAGGGC
>JANMYC010000965.1:0-2215 GCA_031381715.1 Saprospiraceae bacterium | reverse complement strand
GTATATCAAGTACTTTTATTTCCGAATGAAATATCGGACATCACAACCAATAACCGCAAACTGTTGGTCGCCGTGGATTACAATGCGAGCAATACGAATATCCAGCCCGCTGCATTGTTAAGTCAAGTGAAAGATAACTTGCGCAACACGCTTGGGTTAAAGGATTCTTTTAATTTGATATTCAGTAAGTTAAGCCCGACCCCCCTCAGTAATTCGTGGTTTTCTGCAACGAAATTGGATTCAGTTTTCACGGCTTTGGGGACGAACCCAATCTCAAATATCAGCAATTTACCAACCCTTCTATCCAAAAGTATTGAACATTTAAAGAAAAATAGCGGCGGCAAGTTAGTGCTTTTTTCGAGTGATGCCAGTTTTATGAATTTCACAGCGGCAAATGAACTAATTGATGAATTGAAAAAAATAGCCACTCCGTTGCCGCAAATCAATGTCTTGGACTTTAGCAATATGCATCACTCGGGTATGTCTATCGGCAATACTTGGTTCGTGGGCAATACCTATTTATATTCCAATTTGGCGCGACAAAGTGGTGGCAATAATTATGATATTTACTATGCCAATGATATCACGGATTGGACACTCAAACTTTTTCAAAATACAGGCAGTAATTTTGACAATTTCGACCTTTATACCACGCTTGAGGATGGCTATTGTTACGGACGTTTTAATATTGATGAAACCAATCGCGGCATCAACAACCCTGTATTGCAAATTGGAAAATATAAAGGCAAATTGCCATTTCGCATTGAGTATTCAGGCACTTATAACGGCATAGATTTTAATAAAAAAATGACTATTGCCGAGGGTGATATCAAGTCAAGCGATCCCACTTTAAATACCTATTGGGCAGGAAATAACTTGTTTAAATTAGAGAGTTCAGCTTCCAATCAGGATAATAATATCATAGCTCAAATTGTAAATGCGAGTATGGAAAACCGTGTTTTGGCGCGCTTTACAGCATTTCTTGCGCTTGAACCAAGTCAAGGCGGCGACACTTGCTTTACCTGCGACAATAAAAATAGAATCACAAGTACAACTGCTATACAAGACCTCAATCAAAAAAACCTTACTTTATCTGCCTCTCCCAATCCATTTAAGGATGCGACTTTTATCAAAATCACCTTCGATGCCTGGAAAGGCAATGGTAAGTCTCGCTTAATGATATATGATATCGCGGGCAAATTAATCAAGGTGTTGGAACTTAATATCAAAGAAGGTGATACGCAGGTGGAAATAAATTGGGACGCAAGCAATGTGCCTGCGGGTGTGTATTTAGCGCGTTTTGTTAGTGATAACGTACAAAAGACCATTAAAATAGTAAAAATGGATTGACGGGTGTACCCCTCAGTATTTTCTAAAAAAGCATCTTGATTCTTTCAAGATGCTTTTTTTATTTAAAAATATATTACCTAAAACCCTTATTTAGTCGCCTTTTTCCCTTATTTAATCTATTCTTTACATAGCTCTCGACACATAAAAGGGGTTTATGGCGTTTAAACAGTTTAAGAAATCACTCCTTTTTTCAACTTAAATATTTTATGAAAAAGAATTTTTTACCTATTCTACTCACGCTCTTTTTTACCCCCCTCAGTATATCGAGCATTTTAGGACAAAATTTCACGATTAGTGGCACGCTGAAAGATGCTTCTAATGGTGAAGACCTTATTGGGGCGTCCGTTGTTTTAAAAGATAAACCGACGACGGGTGCGGTGACGAACACCTACGGTTTTTACTCGCTCACTCTGCCCAAAGGCGATTATATTTTAAAAATTCAGTACATCGGCTATGCGGTTATTGAAGAAAAAATTACGCTCGATAAGGACATCCAAATCAACAAAGAGCTGACACCTGAGTCGGCAGTTTTAGCGGAATTTGTGGTAAAATCCGAGAAAGAGAATAAAAACATTTCTAAAAATGAAATGTCCGTGGTGAAACTTGACCCCCGTGACATTGAAAACGTCCCCGTTTTATTCGGTGAAAAAGATATTCTTAAAACCTTGCAACTCACGCCGGGCGTAAAATCGGCGGGCGAAGGTAACGCGGGCTTTTACGTACGGGGTGGCGCGATTGACCAAAATTTGATTCTTTTAGACGAAGCCCCCGTGTACAATGCCTCGCATTTATTGGGTTTTTTCTCCGTTTTTAACTCCGATGCTTTGAAAGATGTTACGCTTTACAAAGGCTCGATGCCGGCGGA
>JANMYC010000914.1:0-2117 GCA_031381715.1 Saprospiraceae bacterium | reverse complement strand
GGTTTTAAATAATCACCTACCATACTTCCGAAAGCGACAAAACACAAACTGCATCGTCCTTATTACCGTCTTGTTCTTCTTGTACTTTGAGTGATAGAGTACCAATATTGAAATATTGAAACGAAAAGCCCTTTCAAAAATCACGATGTTTTGAAAGGGCTTTTCGTTTCAATATTTCAATATTGGTACTCTATCACTCAAGGTACAAGAAGAAAAAGACGGTAATAAGGACGATGCAGTTTGTGTTTTGTCGCTTTCGGAAGTATGGTAGGTGATTATTTAAAACCACTTTACTGCTCTTCGGCTGTATTGTTAAAAATACTTTTAATTTAGCCCAAAAGGGTGTATTTTGTCATTCAAAAGATGTAAATATGAAATATTTAGAGCGAATTACGATAAATCCAGAAATTTGTCATGGAAAGCCTTGTGTGCGAGGCATGCGTTGGCCAGTTGAAGTGATATTGGATATGTTGGGATCAGATATGACCATCGAGGAAATTTTAGAAGACCATCCTGAGTTGGAGCGTGCTGATATTTTAGCCTGTCTTCATTACGCTAAGGCATTGGTAACAGGAGAGGTTTACAATATTGCTGCCTAATGAAAGTACTTTGCGACGTTCATATTTCCTATAAACTTGTTCGTTTTTTAAAAGAAAAAGGAATTGAGGCACTTCATGTAAATGAACTGCCAGATAAATGGTACACTAAGGATTCTTTTATTATTGATTATGCTGACAATGAGGGATTAGTAGTCATTACAAAAGATATAGACTTTAAAAATAGTCATTTCATTCAAAATAAACCGCTTCGTTTAATCAGGATAGCATTGGGTAATATCTCAAATAAAGATTTACTACGCATATTTGAACAATATTTGCCCGTTTTTGAAGTAAACTGTATAGAACCAAAATGTTTTATAGAGATTTTTGATAATTATATCAATATTATAAAATAAGCTTTTCATAAACCATTCTCCGTTGGGAAATGGATTGAAACAAAAAGCCCTTTCAAAAAGTATTATGCTTTAGAAAAGGCTTTTTGTTTTATTATATTGAGCTAATTTAGGAGTGCACCTAAGAATGAAAATTCTTTTGAAGTTTGATAATTAAAAAGTAAGCCTAAATTGTGTGGGAAATATTATATTTTAAAAGGTAAACTATGAATATTCTAAAGGAAATAGCCATCAATCATCTTTCTGGATTAAATAAAGACGCATTATTAGCCTACATAGATTCGGCATGGGAGAACATGACAGAAATGCAACGACGTGATGTTTTTGGGGAGATAAATAACCAATTTATGTTTGAATCTTTAACGTCGAAGGAGCATTTAGAGGCGATTGAAATCTTTTTCAATGACTCGATTAAGAAAAAATACTATGAAGAATTCGATATGAACTCAAAAAACTATACATACATCCCAGAAAAAACAAAGATTTGGTTCGATATAATAAGTGGATTGTTGGATAGAACATGTCAATGGGCTTTTAAAGGAGAAAAAGAAATCGCTATCCAATCTTTCAAACGCTTGTTTGAGCTTATAAAAATAATGGAACACAGTGGTAATATCGTATTTGCACACGAATATGGTGATGAAATGATTTTTGCCAAGCATGACTACGAGAAAGTGTATAAAGAATTACAATGAAAATAAATCAATAGCGGTTTGTTAAATGAGATTATTTTCTGAGTATTCTTTAGGTATCATCGTCTTATTGTTTTAAATTTATGGTGACTACACAAATAATTGACTAAAAAGGCAAAAATACTGAGGTTTCTAACCCCGAGAACTCGGCGGGGTCAAAATCCCACATTCCAAATAGGTAAATCCCCATTCACCTCATAATACCGTTGCATCAAAAGGGCTTCTACGTAGCTCGGTAGGTCGTTATTGTGTTCATCAACGGTGACGAACCAGTAAATGTCTAATCCGTCAATGTTTTCTGTGACCATTTTGTTATCAAAAAAGGTTTGGCGTGGGGTGCCGTCTTGTTGGATATTGATGCCGTCTTTAAGGAGCGGTTTTTTGAAAACGCCTTTTTGGTTGATGGTACCCGATTGACCAATGTAAACGAGGTCAACGCGTCCCCGAGCGAGGCGGACGATATAATACACGCC
>JANMYC010000814.1:0-3335 GCA_031381715.1 Saprospiraceae bacterium | reverse complement strand
TCAAGAGCAAAAGGCTCGGTTTATCAAGCGGGTGTTCATGTGCCGTTTATTATTTCGGGACCTTCAGTCCTCAATCAAGGGCGCGTTAGCACGGCTTTGGTGAATGTGCAAGATTTATTTGCCACGATTGTGGAATTGTCGGGTTACACCAATTGGCGCACCCAAATCCCTGCAAATAAACCCGTTGACAGCAAAAGTTTAGTACCAATCCTTAAAAATACGGCAACAGAAGCCCGTCCGTGGGCATATTCCGAAATTTTTGATGTCTCTACGACTTCCTCCACAAACACACGTGCCATCCGTAACACGACTTATAAATTAATGCACTTTGATAGTTCGGGCAGACAAGAAATGTACAATCTCCTAACCGACCCCAATGAAGCAACTAATGTATTAAATCGCACACTAACGGCAACGGAACGCACCAATTACAACTATCTATGTACTGAAATGGGGCTTTTATTGGGTAGAACAATGTGTAGTCCAAGCGTTGACACGAAAGATATTCAGGCTTTTGAAAAACCCGTTATTGCACCTAATCCTGCCAAAAATCTTGTTTCAGTTACATTTAATGATGTCTTACCTTTTAATTATAAAATCAATTCGATTGATGGAAAATTAATCAAACAAGGCGTGTCAACGAAAGATATTAACGTGTCAGATTTAAACAATGGTTTGTTTTTTTTAGAAATAAAACGCGACGGGCGGGTGTTTACAGAGAAGATAGTTATCGAAAAATGACATTCAATTCACCTTTAAGAAGCTGTTTAAAGTCTTTGGAAAAACTCGGTCATTGGTAAGTCAAAAATTTATTAAAAATCTATTAAAAATTAACTTTCGAGATGAAAAATACCTTTATCCTCCTTTTAGTCTTTTTCTCAATTTTACCCGTAGCCACACACGCACAATACACAGGCACGGGTTCTGTCACACAAGGTTTAGGCATAGTGACGACTGCCAACCTATTGCCGAGTTGCACAAGTAACCACGTTACGCCAATCGGGACTATCAAATCCACCGATAATAAAGAATGGATTGTGCCTGCCGAAAACAATTTTGCAACGGGGACTAAACTCTCCGATTTGTCCAATCCATGCAACCGTGTTACACCTACAACATTGGCGGCGGCGGATTTAACGAATGTCCCTGTCAAAGTTATTGATGCAGGGGGCGACGTTATAACAGGTTATATTTTCGCCGATAATTACTTTGAATTGTATATCAATGGCGTTTTGGTGGGCATTGACCCCATACCTTTTACGCCCTTTAACTCGTGTGTGGTTAAATTTAAAGTATCAAAACCTTATACAATTGCCGTAAAATTGATTGATTGGGAAGAAAATGTGGGCTTAGGTTCTGAAATCCGTAATGCAACAGAATTATATCACCCAGGCGATGGTGGTTTTATTGCCCAATTCAGCGATGGCACGGTGACAGATGCCACTTGGAAAGCCCAGACTTTTTATATTGCGCCCATTCAAGTCCTCAATACTGTTGTCGAACTGCCAAATGGCACACGTTCAACTGCCAATGCCACGACAACGCCAACTTGCAACGCCACTTGTTACGGTATTCATTATCCCATTCCGACAAATTGGACAGACCGTAGTTTCAACGATGCAGGATGGCCCAATGCGACATTATACACGGCTGCACAAGTCACGAACGATGCTTCTTATACAAATTTTGCCACTACCGCATGGAGCAATGCCAAATTCATTTGGACATCAAATTTGATATTGGATAATCTTGTTTTGGTGAGAAAAACGGTTGGCGCAACATCGGGTGTCAAGAACATAAAAGGCGATTCAGGTTTCAAAATCACCAACCCTTTTTCAAATCAACTGTGGGTATCTTCTGAAACGCCCCTAAAAAATGCGACCATTGTTTTGACAGATATAATGGGTAAAACGGTTCAAACGTGGGCTTCTGTCAATACCGTTTCGCAAGAAAAATGGGTATTGGATATACCCCCCTCAGTATCGGAAGGTTTTTATGTGTTGTCCATTCAAGAGGAACAGCGGCATTTTGCCACTAAATTGCTTCATTTGAATAAATTTTAAAAAGATAAAAAAACAAGGCAATTGATAAGCTGAAAATTTGATAAAAATGAAAAACCTAATTACAACCTTTTTGCTCTTATGGCTTATTCAAACAGCCAATGCCCAACGCAATATCGTTCTCATTATCGCCGATGATTTGGGTTCAGATTGGTGTGGTTTTCAAGAAAACCGCGTGGACACGGCGAATATGCCCAATGTGCGAAAGTTATTAAGTCGCGGTGTACGTTTTGCTAATGCGTGGTCGAATCCGATTTGTTCACCTTCGCGGGCGGGTATGTTGACGGGGCGTTACAGCTTCCGCACAGGCGTTGGTACAGGCGTTGGTGGTACGACTTTCGGTTTAGACACTTCCGAAATAACGATTCCCCGCTTATTAAAAAATGCCAATGCACCCGTAAAATATGCCACTGCAAACGTCGGCAAATGGCATTTAAACACACAAAATGCCCAAACTTTGACTTATCCGAACTTGATGGGTTATGATTTATTTTCGGGGCATTTTCAAGGGGCGATTCAAGATTATAACAGTTGGGCGAAAACAGTCAACGGGGTCACCACAAACACAACTAATTATTGTGCAACCGAACAAACCAACGATGCCATTAATTGGTTGGGTCAACAGAATAATACCAAATCGTTTTTTCTATGGTTAGCTTTCACCTTGCCACATGGTCCCTTTCATTTGCCGCCCGATACGCTTCATTCTTACCGCAATTTGAGTGGAACGGCTGCCGATATTACCGCCAATCCTAAAAACTATTTTAAAGCAATGGTGGAGTCAATGGACAATCAAGTCGGAAAGCTCTACAATTGGTTGCAAGCCAATAACAAACTCGATAGTACCGACATCATTTTCGTGGGCGACAATGGCGATGAATCTACGGTGGCGCAAATTCCACGCGCAAAAGGCAGTATTTATCAGCCAGGAATTACTGTGCCGTTCATTATAACGGGTCCCTCAGTAAAAAGCCATGGGCGGGTGAGTAATGCTTTGGTAAATTTCCAAGATTTATTTGCGACGATTGTTGAAATGGCGGGTTTCACCAATTGGCGCAGTCAAATACCCGTTAATAAACCGATTGATAGTAAAAGTCTGATGCCCATTTTACAGAATACGGCGACCTCCGTGCGTCCGTGGGCATTTACCGAAGTCTTTTCACCCGTGCCCGCCGCCAATTCAAAAGAAGGGAAAACCATGCGCAATATGGATTTCAAACTCATGAATTTCGACAACGGCACGCAAGAGTTTTATAATCTCACAATCGACCCCAC
>JANMYC010000812.1:0-4997 GCA_031381715.1 Saprospiraceae bacterium | reverse complement strand
AGTTTTACCAATAACCAATTCAAAGTTGTACCCTATGGTGACAGCATGATGGTAAATGGTACTTTAAGACCTCAAACGAATATGCCTGCCCAAGTCGTACGATTTAGGATTTTGGATGCAGCGATTGAGCGCTCTTTTAATATCGGGTTCAGCAATAACCGTACGTTTTACGTCATTACTTCTGACGGAGGTTTATTGAATGCGCCCGTTCCGTTAACCCGTTATTTGCTTCATGCGGGTGAAAGAATTGAAATATAAGTGGATTTCTCAATTGATTTGGGTAAATCTGTTGATATGAAAGCCTACAATGCGACTCTTGGTGGCAATGTGGCGGGTGGTGAAAATTTTAGAACGGGTCCTTTTGGCAATGCTTTAGGCGCTTTGGATTTTAATATGGTGCGTATCAATGTTACAGCTCAAACGGCATCGCCCATTACAACTATTCCAACGGCTTTGACAACCAATGTTTTATTGAAAGAAGCTGATGCCAAAACCACGCGTAAACTAACGCTTTCTGATAGTGCAGGTGTGCGAGTGCCTGTAATCATGGGACCTAATGCTTTTATCATCAATCGTAAGTTGTTCAACATCAATTACAACGAATACAATGTACCGTTAAACAATACCGAAATTTGGGAGATACAAAGTACATCTGTCTTTGGGCATCCTTTTCATATCCACGATGTTGAGTTCAATATTTTAACGATTAATGGCGCAGCACCGCCCGCAGCTCAAGCGGGTTGGAAAGATGTGGTCTTTGTACCCAGTCGCCAAACGGTGCGTTTTATTGCTAAATTTGATGATTTTGCGGATAAATTGCATCCTTTTATGTACCATTGCCATATTTCATTGCATGAAGATGAAGGCATGATGGGTCAATTTGTGGTAACAAGCACCACGCCGACAAGTGAGATAAAAAACCCCGCTTCGGATTTCACCATTTATCCCAATCCTGCTGATAAACGTTTGTATGTGAAATTTGCGGACGCTCAAGCAACGGCTTATTATGTCAAAATCATCAATTCAGTTGGTCGTACAATGTTAATGTTGCCACGTCCTGAATTGGAAAAAGGGATTGATATCAGTCATTTTGCCGCGGGCATTTATTTTATGCAATTGACAGATGATAAAACAAAGCAAGTGGTGACGCAGAAGTTTGTTAAAAATTAAACGCATGAGGCGCAATATATTATTGATTATTTCATTTTTTTGCACAGTTCAAAGTTTTACCCAAAACCTTGAACTTAAAATAATACCCGTTTTTGGCAATGCGTCCATTATCGAAAATCAATGGTATGTGACGCACAGAGGCGACAGTATTCAGTTTGAAAATATACAGTTTTATATATCCGCTATTGAGTTTGAAACGCAAAAAGGCGAGCGCATTAAAGACCCTCAATATGCGCATTTAATAGATGTCTTTGAGCCTTCAACCTTGAACATACCTTTTAATAAGGTGAATATTAAAACAGTTAAAAACATTAGCTTTAATATAGGCATTGATAGTTTAACGAGTGTTTCGGGCGCATTAGGCGGTGATTTAGACCCACAAAAAGGTATGTATTGGGCGTGGCAAAGTGGTTATATCAATATGAAAATTGAAGGTAAAAGTCCGCAATGCAAAACCCGTAAAAATGCTTTTCAATTTCATCTTGGCGGATATTTGCAACCTTTTTATGGTAAGAGAAGCATTGAATTACCTATAAAGGGTCAAAATACTGAGGGGGTCATTTTGAAAATAGATATTTCAAGATTTTTTGAAAGTATCAGCCTTGTTCAACAAAATAGCATCATGATTCCTTGTAAAGAAGCGATGGAATTAGCGAATAATAGTGTTAAAATGTTTTCAATTGATGTTCAGCAAAAATAAGTTATTGACATACAGTTTGTTATGCCTTTTTTGCTCAATCATATTGGCTTTTAAGGAAATCAAAACAACGCCCATGCCTTTAGTTGTTCCGCAAGGCTGGCCAACACCTGTCTATGATTTTTCTAAAAACCCTTTGACAAAAGAAGGTATTGAATTGGGCAGACACTTGTTTTATGACCCTATTTTATCAAGAGATAACACTATTTCATGCGCCAGTTGTCATCTCCAAGCCACGGGTTTTACGCACATTGACCACGATTTAAGTCATGGAATCGATGGTAAAATCGGAACACGCAATTCAATGACGCTTATGAATTTGGCGTGGAGTAAAAATTTTATGTGGGATGGCGGTGTCAATCATTTGGACGTGCAACCCTTAGCCCCCCTCAGTAGTCCAGTCGAAATGGACGAAACTTTGGGTAATGTGGTTAATAAATTAAATAATTCTGTAAAATATAAAACATTGTTTTACAAAGTTTTTGAGGATAGTTTGGCGACAGGTCAAAAGACTTTAAAGGCTTTGTCACAATTTCTTTTACAACTCAATTCATATAATTCAAAATACGATAAATACATCCGAAAAGAAGTTGGTGGAGAGTTTACTGTACAAGAATTCAACGGTTTAGAGCTTTTCAGAACGCATTGCGCCTCCTGTCATACTG
This sequence comes from Saprospiraceae bacterium, assembly GCA_031381715.1. GTDB lineage: Bacteria > Bacteroidota > Bacteroidia > Chitinophagales > Saprospiraceae > JAAFJT01. Next base: position 2,465 of record JANMYC010000812.1, on the reverse strand, counting down.
AACCGCTTTTTACCAATAATAATTTTGAAAATAATGGTTTACCAATTGATACGAGTTTAAACGATTACGGTAGATTGAAAATTACGCAAAATCCAAGCGATACTTTGAAATTTAAAGTTCCGACTTTAAGAAATATCCAATTTTCGTATCCCTACATGCACGATGGGCGTTTCAAAAAACTCAAAGAAGTCATCAACCATTATACAACAACCGACAAATTGACAAAGCCTATTTTACTATCTGCCAATGAAAAAGTGGATTTAATCGCCTTTCTTTTGACTTTGACGGATACGGCATTTCTTTTTGACAAGCGGTTGGGGTATCCGATGAAATAAGCTCTTTTTAGTTTTTAGTGTGGAATTGATTTTCTATACACTAAACACCAAAAACTAAACACTCTTCAATAAAAATCAATTTTTAAAAATCAATAAATATGAAAAAGAAGTTTTTAATAATTTATACTTTGGCTTTACTCGCCACATCTGCATTTTCACAAACAGAACCCGCCATTAAATCGTGGTTGCAAAACACGACCAAAACGGGTAGTTATTACGTAAAAGGCAATTCCACACTTGTTGCCAATAATATTTTAGTTAATTGCCAAAAGGTGCAATACTCTGCGGATTGGGTCTATGTGTCTACCAAAGGCATACCTTCTTATCCAACGGGACCGTTTCAAGATGGCAACCCCAGCCAAGCAACTGACCAAAATGCTATTTTTAAAATCTCCCTCAAGCCGAAGCAAAATACGGGAACAAAATCGGCTACAACTGGCGGCAATATTGGGGTTTTTATCAATGGTGTTGCCTTATTCGATTACCGTGATGGTGTGGCGTGGAACAATACCACTAAAGCCTTGTGCGGCGGTCCCGGAAACCCAGCCTGTACGGGCGGTCCCGGTGCAGTCAATGATTGGAACCGAGATGCGATTATAGCTGAAAGAGCGGGTTTTGATTGCGCCAAAGGGCATCCTGCCATGGGTAATTATCACCACCACCAAAACCCCTCCGCTTTCAAATTGGACTTGACTACTGTATCTACGGTTTGTAGCTTGTACGATGCCGATGGTTTGTATAAAATCGACAGTACAAAACATTCGCCGCTTATTGGTTTTGCTTACGATGGCTTTCCTATTTATGGCGCTTATGCTTATAAAAATGTAGATGGTACAGGGGCTATCACAAGAATGAAATCAAGCTATCAACTCAGAAATATCACCACCCGCACGAACGGTCCTGATGTTAGCACAACCTATTCTTTGGGCTATTTTAGAGAAGATTATGAGTTTGTAAGCAATGCAGCATCGGATTATTTGGATGCCAGCAATGGTAGATTTTGTAAAACACCCGAATATCCCAACGGCATTTATTGCTATTTTGCTACCGTAGATGCTAAGTGGAATTCTGCCTATCCTTACGTTGTAGGTCCTACTTTTTATGGTGTCGTCAGTGCGTCAAAAGTGGCTTCTATTACTGAAACAGTGAGCACTTACACCGCTTCAACGCCGACGGCTGAAGCCAATTTGGATAATTTAAACATCTCGATTTTCCCAAATCCAAGTGCGGATTTAATCGCCATTCAAATGGGTAATTTGGTAAAAGAGGATTATACGCTTGACCTATTTGATATTGCAGGGAAAATAATACAATCCACTAAAATCAATAAAGGCAGTACGATTGCTTATTTCGATACGCAGGCTTTGTATTCGGGGACTTATTTGATTAAAATTTCAAATGGAACAGTGCAGACTACAAAGAAAGTTGTGGTTCAAAAAGATTAAATCATTTTGAAAATGAAAAATATAATGCGTTTCACCTTATCGAGTATAGGTGTATTTTTATTAATTATTTCAATGGGTTTTAATAAACCATCAACTGAAAACATCGTCAAAGATTTCAGCTTATTGAATGTGGATGGCAAACAGGTATCCCTCAGTAATTACCCTGATGCGAAGGGTTTTATCATTGTTTTTACTTGTAATCATTGCCCATTTGCTGCTTTATATCCGCAAAGGTTGAATGATTTGAATAAAAAATATGTGAAATTAGGCGTGCCTTTAATAGCCATCAGTTCAACCGATACGGTGACGTATGAAGAAGATAGTTTCGCCAATATGGTTGAAAAAGCGAAAAATGAAGACTTTAAATTCCCTTATTTATATGACCATACGCAAGTGGTTGCCAAGGATTTTAAAGCGGATAAAACACCTCATGCGTTCATTATTTGGAAGGAAAACGGGGTTTGGGTCGTGAAATACAATGGGGCTATTGATGATAATGGTTATGAACCTAAAAAAGTCACAAAGCCTTTTCTCGCCAATGCAGTCGATGCTCTTTTGAATAACAAAGAGATTACTTTAAAAGAAACAAAATCGTTGGGCTGTCAGATACATTTTAGGAAATAAATAGATATAAGTAGATAATCTTAAATAATCGACAATTTTTGAGTTTGCCCCCATACCCCCA
>JANMYC010000793.1:0-3688 GCA_031381715.1 Saprospiraceae bacterium | reverse complement strand
ACCAAATACGACGGCGGTAACGGCTGAAACCTACTACCGCATGTACTACGACCGCAACCACGAGGAAAACAATACCTACGATGCGAGTTTTGTAAAAATCCGTGAAATTCAGCTTGGTTATCAGTTTCCAAAAACTGCCTTGAAAGGCTTTTGTGAAAACATAACGCTCTCTTTGGTGGGGCGCAATTTGTATGCTTTTAGTAAAATTCCGCATGTTGACCCTGAACAATTTGGCTTTCAACAGCAAAAATTGGTGTCGGGCGTGGAAGATATGAGCTATCCGACGACACGGAGTATTGGGTTTAAATTGGGGGTTACGTTTTAGGGTTTTGAGTTTTGGGTTTCGGGTTTTGAGTGGTAACAAGCTCAACTCAAAACCCGAAATTCAAAACTCAAAACCCCCAAATACTGAGGAGTCTATTTTTTTTTAAATTTAAGAAATCGAAAAATGAAAAATATATTAAAATACAGTTTTTTATTCATCTTTTTGGCATTTATTGGTTGCACAAAGGATTTTGAAAGCATCAACACCAATCCGACAACGCCCGTGGATGTGCAACCTGAGTTGCTGTTGCGCAAAGTTTTATACGATTATGCCGAGCAAATGTCGTATGAAGGCTTTGTGGCAGGTAATCTTTTGGGGCAATATTTCACGGCAATTGACTTCAATTTGTTCGACCGCCACAGTTTGACTGAACCGCAATACGGCGGCAAACCGTGGAATTTTCTCTACGAAAACCTACGGGACAATGAGATTTTATTGGCAAAATCACGCTCAAACGTGGCTTTTGCGGTTTATGAAGGACCCGCTTTGATTTATAAAGCCTACGTCACGGCGGCGTTGACGGATTTGTACGGCGATGTGCCGTATTCCGAAGCGTTGAAAGGCAAAGACGGCATTGTTGCGCCAAAATACGATGCGCAAAAAGACATTTATTTAGCCAAAGATGGCATAATTGACAATTTGGATAAAGGCATTGCAGCTATTAATGCCTACAAAGGTGCGATAAAATTGCAAGGCGATATTGTGTATGCGGGTGATTTGACGAAGTGGCGAAAATTGGCTAACTCCTTGAAATTCAAAGCATTGATGCGTATTTCGGGAAAAGAAAATGTGGTAACGCAATTGGCTAAAATCGCAACGGACGGTGATTTTATTAAAGCGGCGGGTGACAATGCAAACTACAATTTTACGCAAAGTCCTCCCAATAATTTTAGAATGGTGACAGCAAAAACGGGTGATTATAACCTGTTTATCATGTCCGAAACGATTGACAGCGTTTTAACAAAATTGGATGACCCTCGCAAAACGGTCTTTTTCCGCCCGACTGCGAGCAATGCCACCGTTTATAAAGGCTTGTTGAATGGACCTGATGCGTCAAAACTCTCCATTACGGCGAGCAATTATTCTTTGACGGGTAGAATTTTCCGTGAAGACGGTGCGAAATTGAAAGCTAATTTTATGACTTCTTTTGAAATGAATTTCCTTTTAGCCGAAGCCGCTGAACGGGGTTTGATTACGGGCGATGCCAAAACTTTTTACGAAAATGGCATCAAACAAGCCTTCGATTATTGGTACACGACTATTCCAACGGACTATTTACTGAGGGGTTCGGTGGCGTACAAATCAGCAGGAAATAATCCGATTGAGCAGATTATCACGCAAAAATGGTTAGCCAATATCGTGAATGGTTACGAAGGTTGGACGGAATATCGCCGTACAGGTTTTCCAAAATTCAAAGCGATTTCGGCAAGTCTCAATCAAAATTTAATCCCCGTGCGTATGCCGTACCCGACTTCGGAAGATGCATTGAACAATGCGAATTTCAAGGCGGCAGCGGAAAAAACGAATAAAAATAGCGTAAATGCTTTGGTTTGGTGGGATAATTAGGCAGATAACTCTTGGAGGGTTTTGAACCCTCCAAGAGTTTAAACGATAAAATTATATGAGCGTTTTAAACTGGCAGTGGCTAATACTAATTGCCATCAACCTATTACTCTTTTGGATTTCGCCATGGTCGAATAAAGCCAACGACTTTTTCAGAGGGAGCAGCAATGACAAGCCGCCGAATGCTTTTTTATTAACGAGCAGCCTTGTAATTTGTTGGCTTTTTGCCAAATCCATTACGAATGCGGCAGATTTAGGCTATCAATTTGGTATCGTCGGCGGCGTGGCGTACTCTGGTTACTACTTTTCGTTTTTGGTGGCGGGCGTGATAATTTATAAAATGCGGACAAAAGGCGGGTACATAAGCATCCACCATTTTTTGCAAACGAAATACGGACAAGGCGCAATTGTGATTTTTACGGTACTCATCGGCTTTCGTTTATTGAATGAAATATGGTCAAATACGATGATTGTGGGCAGTTATTTCGGTGAAAAAGGCAGTACGGGCTATTTCAGTGCCTTGATTGTGTTCACTTTATTGACTTTGGCTTACACCTTAAAAGGCGGGATGCGGACATCTATCATCACCGATTTAATCCAAATGGGGATGTTTGTCGTTTTAATGGTGCTGATTTTAGGAATAATTATTCCTGATAGTGCCCCGCAAAGCGGGGTGACGCAAAGTGCGCTCAAGGGGGGTATAAAAACGCTCGCAACGAGTGGCGAGTGGACAATGGCAACGGGTTTAAACCTCTTTTTTGTCGCCCTCATTCAAGTGATGAGTTATCCGTTTCACGACCCGATTTTGACGGATAGGGGTTTTATTTCAGACCCTAAAACGACGTTAAAATCCTATATTTGGGCAACAGTGATTGGTGGAAGTTGCATTATTTTGTTCAGTTCAGTGGGTACTTTTGCGGCGTTGAAAGGCTTGAAAACGCCACCCACGCTTGAAGTAGCGAAACTTTTGGGGACTTTTATGCTTTTGATGATGAATACAATCATGCTCACTTCGGCGGCGGCGACGATTGATAGTACCTTCACTTCGACTGCCAAATTGGTGCATATTGATTTATTGAAAGAGCGAAGTTTGAGCGTCTCAAAAGCCCGTTTGACGATGATTGCGATTGCCGTTTTGGGTACAATTCCGATTTTATTCAATCCCGAAATATTGTCTGCCACGACAATTAGCGGGACAATGGTATTGGGACTTGCCCCAGTTTTTGTTTTTTGGAACGTGGATGCACCTAAAATATCGTATTATGGTTCCGTCATTTCGGGCATATTTTTCGGTTTTTTGTTGCTTTTTTACCCCATTCCAAAGCAATTTTTATTCACAACTGGCAAATATGCGGATTTATTGACGGTGAATATTATTGGAACAATTGTCTGTTTTTTATTCTTTTTAATACCGGTTTTTTTAGTGAAAAGTGAAAAACGAATAGTGAAAAATGATTGATGGTGTAAAAAACCTTGGAATACTGAGGGGGGCTGTGTCCCGAGAACTCGGGGGTAAAATACTCGTTTTCGGCGGTGTTTATTCCAATTTACAAGCTCTTGAAACCTTGCAAAAAGTGGCGGAAAAGGAAGGCATTTCTCCCGACAATATTATTTGTACAGGCGATATTGTCGGCTATTGTGCGCAACCGTCCGAGTGTTTGGATGCAATTGAAAAATGGGGTATTCACGCCATTCAAGGCAATGTGGAAGAGAACCTTTTATCGGGCAATGACGATTGTGGATGCAATTTTAGGGGGGGGGGGCGATGCGAAAAATTTTAACGAAAATGTTTTCCGAATG
>JANMYC010000788.1:0-2794 GCA_031381715.1 Saprospiraceae bacterium | reverse complement strand
GCTCCGTTTAGCCACTGATTACACTGAAACCAACTGATTTTGCACTGATTTTTTTTAAAAACTGCGTGTAAATCAGTGCAAAATCAGTCTTAATCAGCAAAATCAGTGGCTAAACGGAGCGTAAGCGACTACCTGACTAAGTGGTTACTAAAAAGGAATCAAAGTCTAAAAAGGGGACATTGTCGAGTCAATTAGCCGAATTGTCGTTTTCCACGAATTTTGATGTTGAGTACACTTAATTTTGTGTCATCAATTAAATAAGTGGTATCCAATCACTTTTTAATAATCACCTTACTGTTTGTATCTCTTTAAATTCTATGAAATGAAAAACGTATTATTCTTAGCGTGTTTTTTATGCTCCATTTCTCTTTTTGCTCAGAAGCCACAAGGCGGTGCTGCCAGTCCAAAATTGGGTTCAATTGGTCGCCTTTACGGTAAAATCATTGAAAGTTCTTCTAAACAACCCGTGGCTTATGCTTCAGTTACCGTTATGCGCACTACACCCAATGGGCAAGATAGTCTAATTGGTGGTGCATTGACTTTAGAAAACGGTGATTTTGATATCACAGCTCTACCAATGGGCATGTTTAAATTAAAAGTGAGTTTTGTGGGCAATAAAGATTTAGTGAAACAAGTCAAAATCACGCCGCCGAATAATATTGAACAAGATTTGGGTGATTTACTAATGTTACCTGATGCTCAAGTGTTAGGAACGGTGGAAGTAAAAGCCGAGAAAGCTTCTACGATGATTAGTCTTGAAAAACGCGTGTTCAATGTCGATAAAAGCATCACCGCAACGGGCGGAACGGCAGAAGACGTTTTAAAAAATGTCCCCTCAGTAACCGTTGATATGGACGGCAACGCCAAACTGCGTGATCGAGGAACGACGATATACGTGGATGGAAAGCCAACTTTGATGTCACTGACTCAAATCCCTTCCGACCAAATCGAATCAGTGGAAGTGATTTCCAATCCATCCGCTAAGTACGAGGCATCCACAACGGGTGGTATATTAAATATCGTTTTAAAAAAGAACCGCAAGCCCGGTTATAATGGTGTTGTGGGTTTAGGCGTGGGTACACAAGGACGTTATAATGGTATGGTGAACCTCAATGCGCACGAAGGCAAATGGAATATTGGTGGTTTTTACAACGTCAATTCAGCAAAGTCGCCAACTGAAGGTTACGCATATCGGACGAACCGAAATACTGAGGGGGTGGTTCAAAATTATTTCAATCAGAATACAACCGCTACTTTTGAAAACGTTTTTCAAATTGGGCGCGTTAACTTGGATTTTTCCATCAACAACCGCAATACTTTATCATTAGCGGGCACTATTACGGATGGTAAATTCAACATAAATACCTATCAAAACTACGAATATCTATCCGCTTCAAAGCAAATAACAAGCAGTGGCGTGCGTGAAACCGCTCCTCAGAACAGTTTTAAGAATAAAAGCATAGAAGCACAATGGAAAAAAACGTTTGCTAAAAAGGAAAAATCGCTTGTGGCTTTAGCCAATTATAGCCGTGGAAGTGTTTCCAACTTAGCAAAATGGACAACAACTGGCTTCGATAACAAAGGCGTAGCTTTACCAGATTATCCCGAATTCGTCAACATTAACGGTGCTAATCAAAGCGAACAAGCCGTTTTTCAATTGGATTATGTGAATCCCATCAATGATTCTACGAAATTAGAATTGGGTATGCGGAGTTTTTGGAGTGGTCGTGATCAAGGATATTTTTTCAATGAATTTGATTACACAAAAGATGAATACGGTCAAGTGAACCAGTTTTCTCAAGATACACGCATCACCGAGAGTGTCAACGCTGCTTACGTGACTTACTCGGGTCGTTTGAAACATCAAATCAGTTATCAAGCTGGTTTGCGTTTTGAACAATCTAATCTGACGGGCATTTCATATCTGGATGGAATGGGCAACTTTGGATATGATTACCCCAAAGGAACGGGTAAAGACTTATTGCGGTCATTGTTTCCCGCCGTGTATATTTCAAAAAAGATAGATGCGAATACTGAATTAGGACTTAATTTCAGTCGTAAAATCCAACGTCCGGGTTTTCGTCAACTCATGCCGGGCGTTCAAGGAAATGACAAACAGAATATCCAAATCGGTAATCCCAATTTGCAACCTGAGTTTGTGAACTTAGCCGAACTGAATTACAATAAAATATTCGGCGCCAATAATTGGTTGGCAACTGTTTATTTAAGCAATGAAACGAATACAATAAAACCCTTAATTCGCCCTTCCATCACAGACCCCTCAGTATTGGTGACCACTTATGTGAATGGAACGAACGAATTGATGGTCGGGATGGACAATACCTTAAAAATGGCTATCAGTAAAAACTTTGAAGTCATGCTCAACGCCAACGTTTTTAATTTTAAAGTAGCCGTTGATACATTTACCAACAATGGTTGGGCTGGAAATGGAAAAGTGAATCTGACTTATCGTTTGCCCGCTGATTTTACGGTGCAAGTGAATGGTGGTTATGAAGGCAATCGTCCCATTCCACAAGGCAATAGAAAAGGTGTCGCTTACACTGATTTTGCAGTTAAAAAGTCGTTTTTTAATAATGCCGCTAATGTGACCTTTTCCATCAGTGATGTATTTAACTCAAGAAGAGAGATTACTTTATACACGCAACCTACTTATATTCAAGAATCCATGCGCCGCCGTGATACCCGCTTTTTCAAGCTATCACTCCAAGTTCCCTTCGGAAAAGCCGATGCTTCCATGTTTAAACGCATGAAAGACAGTAAAAAACAAGGCGGA
>JANMYC010000747.1:0-3290 GCA_031381715.1 Saprospiraceae bacterium | reverse complement strand
CTTTCATTTGCACATTCATGTTGCTGATTTTCAAAGCACCATTCATGTTCACTTTATCATACATTTTTTTATCTATGTAGGACATCAAGGTTTTAACAGCGATATCCGCATTGATGATACCCGATAGATTTTGGATGCCATCCATCGGTAAAGCTTTTGGCAAATCACCCAAATTTATTGTGCCTTTTGCTTTCATATCCACGTTGGGGTCGCTGATGGGCGTGCGGAGGTAAAAAACCATATCGAAAGGATTATTGCCCATTTTCATGTGAAAATTAGGTATATCCGTTTTAAAATCGTCAAAATCACTTGTAGCCAGTGCTACATTAATTTGAGTATTGATTTCAGTGCAACCCATTGGCAAGGATGGGTACTGAAAAGTACCGTCTTTTATATTCGTGTTGACCGCAAAAGCAGGGTATTGCTCTTTTACACCATTATAAGTGCCTTTTACAAAACCATCCAATTTGAAAGAACCGGTTGCTTTTACATCATTAAAATTTTTGGAATAAGCCGCTGGGATAATGCTTAAAAAGTCTTTAAAATTATTGCTGGGTGCGTTGAATTTGAAATCCATCAAAATATCATCCTCTTTGAGTTGCGTCCAACCATCCAAATTCAAATCCAAATTATTGATTTTTGCTTTTGTACCTTTTAATGTGAATTTCATGTTTTTCATATCCACATTCAAAACCGTCTTTATATCCGCTTTAGCGTTGCTCAAATATGTCATGTTGCCATAGCTCATCGTGGTGGAATCGACCGTAGATTTTGTATCCAAGTCGTACACATCGGCAGTCATTTCACCATTTCCAGAGTGGTTGAGTCCTTTTAATGACATAAAAAAGTCCATGGTATGGTCGTCATAAATGAGTGTTCCGTCAGTGACGGCATAATCATCGAGAGTCAATTTAAAATTGGAAGGTTCAGTTTTTTCAGTTGTGGGCTTAGTAATGTCATAATTGACGGAACTATCCCTTAAAACGACTACATTAAGGAGTGGTTTATCGACATAAATAGATTTTACTTCGTAAGGATTTCCACCGTTCCAGACATTCCAAAAATCCATTGCTAAATCCAACCCCTCAGTATGGAGGAGTTTTACGCCATCAAATTTGCCTACGCCTGATACATCCAAGTTTTCGAGTTTTACTGCTACGCGCGGGAAATGCCTGAATATAGAAATGTCCACATCGCTAAAATCCACTTTAGCGTTAAGGTTTTTATTGATTTCAGTTTTAACTTTTTCAACGATTTTATCTTTGAAAAAATAGGGGATAGCAAAGGCGGCTATTATCAATAGCAACATTAATACTCCAGTGATTTTTAGGACACGCTTTGCAATAATCGGTAACTTCATATTTAAAATTGTTAGAATTTGAAAAACTTGATTAGTGTGACAATATATTATTAACGCAAATTTTGAATAAGTAATTCATTTTTTTTATAGAAACTTTAAAAAAAATATTGATTTCCATCTCTCTTATATACGGAAGTGTTTAACAATCAGATGCAAGAGTTCTGATAATTCCATAATAACAATATAAATTAAAATGAAAAGTGACTAAATTATATTAATTTTATTTATTCAAAAAAATATATTTTATAATTTGCTGATTTTCAGCAAAAATAAAATTTGATACTTTTTTTTGCCTTTTCGTCCAAATGTTTATGCAGGAAAATTAAAAAAATTTTGCAAAAAAATGATGAAAAATGATTGTTAATAGAAAATATTGAATAATTTTGAATCGACAAATTTGGGAAAACCAGCATTAGTTCACTAAAAACAAACAATAAAATGACAGACGAAGATTACCTCCCCTGTAGTAGTTACGAAAATCAACAAGCTCATGCAGCCCAATCTGGTTTTGCAGCTTTTTTTAATGAAGAAGCCTCACTGTATTTTTTCTCATTGCTTGATGCCGACGGCAAAGTTTTGCTAAAAAGTGAGGGGTACCCACAGCAAGCAGCGCGTGAAAATGGTATCCAATCTGTCATTAAAAACAGAGTGAATAAAGATTTTTACTCAGTTAAAAGTGAGGACGGTAAGTACTACTTGAGTTTGCGCGCAGCTAATTATCGTGAGATTGCTCGTTCTTGTACTGTAGATTCTGAAGCTGCGGCTTTGGCTTTGATTCCGTATGCATCAGGCGAACAAGTGCGTGGTGGAGCAATTGCGGCAGCTATAGCACCCAAAGAGCGCGCTAACGACAAAATTGACGACGATTACTTGGCTTGTAAAGAGTACGAGGGCAAACCAGAGGTTGGCGCCGATGGACTCGTGAAGTTCACACACGAAAGCGGTCAACACTACTTCGCATGGTACGACGATGATAACTCACTTTTGATGCGTTCAGAAGGTTATCCTACTACGGCGGCTCGTGACAACGGCATGGCATCAGTCGCTAAAAATCGTGAATTAGAAGAAAGATATTCTACAATTGAAAAAATAGGAAGGCATTTTACCATTTTGAAAGCGGGTAATCATCAAGAAATTGCTCGTTCATGCTCTTTTGATAGTGCAGCAGCGGCAATGTCACTCTATCCAAGTTCAAGAGCTAAGGCAGCTGAAGAAAAAGCAGCAGCCTTGGCAGTAGCAGCGGCGGCAGCAGTACCAGTAGCGGCAGTAGTAGCTGAAACTGAAAGTAAGCGCAGAGATGATAATTATCTGGCTTGTGATGAATATGCAGGACATGGCGAACCAGATGCAAATGGTATCGTCAAGTGGCAACATTCAGATGGTCAATATTATTTCTCTTGGATGAATGCCGATGGCTCGGTCAAAATGCGTTCTGAAGGCTATCCAACAACAGCCGCCCGCGATAATGGTGCGGATTCTGTTTTAAGAAATAGAGATAATGAAGCGCGCTACGGCACAATTGATATTGGAAGCAAGCATTTCGTTATTCTGAAAGCGGGTAATCATCAAGAAATCGCGCGTTCGTGTGTGCAGGATACGCCTTTTGTTTTTGCCAGTTGGTTAGCACCAGCAGCAATAGGAGCGGCATTTTTAGTTCCTGAAGTTGCAGAAGCGGCTCCAGAGGTAAAATCTATGGCACCATTGGTGGAAGCGACACCCGATGTTGAAGATGATTATATGCCTTGTCGTGAATACGAAGGACGCAACATCAATGATAAAATGAATAATGTTGCTCTTTTCAAGCATGATAATGGACAATATTATTTCGCGGTGTATAATGCTGATGGTAGCGTTCGTCTTCGCAGCGAAGGCTTCCGTACAGGTCAAGACCGTGATAAAGAACTCTCTGGTGTTTTAAAAAATCTCAATA
>JANMYC010000731.1:0-1590 GCA_031381715.1 Saprospiraceae bacterium | reverse complement strand
AACGTGTTACGGTTATAGTACCTCGTTATTGTGATTGTAAATGTGAATAATAAGTAAAAATGATCACATGGCTTTTTTGAATATTTTACAATTTTCAAGAAAGCCTTGTGATTATTTTAGACATACCAAAACCCCTCTGATACAGCTTTTACCTTTCCACCTACTTGAATTTTGTACTTTTCATCTTTAAAAGAACCATTCAAATAAATATAAGATTTCCTATTTATTTGAAAACCTTGCTCTACGGTGGCTTTGATTTCTGGATGTACATATTTTAAAAGATAAGCTAAAAAACAGCCATTAGCACTGCCTGTAGCAGCATCCTCTGAGCGTTTTCCATTTTCAAGAAGCATCATTCGAGTGTTAAAATGATTCGCTTTTTCATAAGTTTCTTTTGTGAAAAAGAAGAATGAAGTTGAATGCCCCGTGACGCTATTGGTTCTGTATTTTTTACGGGCGAATAAAAACTTTTGCAGCGTAGCGTAATCAAAATTAAGGGCTTCCATCGTACTCAAATTACTGAGGGGTATCAAAATATAAGGTAATCCAGTCGTTATTTCTTGGATAGGCATTTCCAAATCCAAATTACTGAGGGGTATGCCTAATTCTTCAACAATTTCGGAATGGTTAAAAGTTTCTCTAAATTCGGGTTGAGCCTGTGTCATATAAAAAGTGCTTTCCTCCAAATTATCGGGTTGCTCTATTAAAATATCAATATCCGAGTGTTTTAACTCCAAAACTAAGTTACTATGATTTTTAGCCGAAAGATGTTTCGATAAAATATAACTCGTACCCAGCGAAGGATGCCCCGCAAAAGGCACTTCATGCTCGGGCGTGAATATGCGCACATCATAACGTTGATTACCTTTATCCGCTTTTATAAAAGTGGTTTCCGCAAAATTTATCTCGGTTGCCATTTGTTGCATCACGGCATCGGAAAGTTCATTTTTTAAATCCACAAAAACAGCCAATTGATTGCCACCATATTTCTGATTGGCAAAAACATCAACGATATAAAATTTAATTTTTTTCATAAGCTTTTACTTTTGGGCAAAAGTAGAATAATCGGTTGGCTTACCAAAAGTTGCATTCGGGTTTAATATAAGAAATGTGTAAGAGTGTATCTACGCCATCACTTTATAGAGGGGACAGATAAAAACAATGAATTCATTATCTTGCTTAGTTAAATTTTCACTCTAAAAATTACTTTCATAAATATATTAGAGTAAGAATTTCGATACTTTATTCAATCTTGATTTTTTTAAAATAATGAAAAAAATACTTTCATAATTGATTTCTATTAGTATATTGCAACGATATAATAATGATTTACTCAGAAAAGACACATTATTTAATGAATAGCATAAAAATTGAAGACTTATACACACAATTAGAAAATATATTATCTTCTAATTTTGCAGGCATGATGGTTGAATGTTGTACCCTTTGTTTAAATTCACAAAAACATTCATCTCCGACTGATTTATTGTCCTTTAAGCACGAAAAAAACATGATAAGAGAAGCGCTATCAATTGAATGGACAACAGAGATTTCGTCCAAAATGGTGGCAACGTATAGAGATGAGAATCG
>JANMYC010000668.1:0-4019 GCA_031381715.1 Saprospiraceae bacterium | reverse complement strand
AATCATACCCGCAAAAGGAAAGACTTTCACATCTGATACATTGATAATGAATCAGTTACGCCAAATTAACAGTATTGAGCAACTATCAGAAACGCTTGAAGAAACAGCGTTTTTTGAATATGAAAAATCACAGGCTTTCGGAACTTTGAAGGGCGTTGATACTATTTTTTCGAAAGTAAATCATATTGATTCTACGATAAAAGAAGGGCGATATTTACTCTTTGATGGTCAAAATGATTTTGCTGTTTTAGGTGGTGGCATCCGTAATCAATTAGGTGTTTATGAAAAAGACATGCTCACGCCACTCACCGTTTATATGCCCAAACGTGGGGAAGTGGGTATGTTAGAAGCTCCTTTTTCCAAAAGATTTGTATATCCTGCGGGGGCTTTTGCCATTCAATCGGAAGTAGACAATCAATATGTTTTGACCAATTTGGATTTGGTCAGAGACATTTTAAAAGCCGATAATGAAGTTAGTGCTTACGAAATAAAATTAAAACCTTATACGGATACTAAAAAAGTACTTTCTCAAATCAAGGCAATAATGGGTGACTCTTTTCTCGTAAAAGACCATTATATGCAAGATGAAGCTTTTTTAAAACTCATGAATCTTGAAAAATGGATGAGTTATGCCATTTTAAGTCTCACAATTCTTTTAGTAGCTTTCAATATGGTGGGTTCCCTTTGGATGATTGTTCTGGAAAAGAAAAAAGATATAGCCATTCTCAAAAGTATGGGCGCTCAGGATGTTACCATTCGCAATATATTTTTATTCGAAGGCTTGTTGCTGTGCAGTTTAGGCTTAGTTATCGGGTTTATTATAGCTATTGTTCTTTATGTTTTACACATTTATATTGATCGCGGTATAGTACCGTTACCACCCGGTTTTACTACGGATAGATACCCAATTGCTTTAAAAATATTCGATTTTATAGTAGTAACAATAACTGTTTTTGTGATTGGGCTTTTGGCTTCGCTCCCGGCGGCTTTGCGGGCTGTGCGCGTAGAAACAGCTGTAAAAGAAGAGTAATTAGACTTTAGAAACTACTTAAAAAGAGCCTACCTACATATTTTTCAAGATATGCATTAAATCCAGCTTTCTAAGATTCAGATTGAAAGTTATGCGTGATAGGAAGCCTCCCCTGCGGGTCATAATCGAGTGAAAACTATTGGGATCTTCCTGTTTTCCAGAAAAATAAAATGGCACATAGATACCTAAATATTCATTCAATTCCCACGATAATCCACCGCTCATTAGCCATTGTGATGTCGTGCGCTCACCACCAGGTCGTGTATCGCTAAAGAAACCAATATCAAAATAAGGTTTAATATCCAAAGGTAATTTTACAGGTAATTGTGCTTTCAAATTAAGTGAAGCGACAAAATTATTGCTGTAGCCAATGCGGGTTTCATCGTTTTGAGGAAGTGCAAATTTTAGCCCCCCCTCAGTATTTGAGGTAATTTGTTGCGATAAACGCCCTTCTGTTTCGTTTCTTCCGAAATAATAATCATCGTATCGATAATCTGCGAAGCCGCGAGCGGACAAGCCTAAAAAGCCACGAGTAAAGCCCAAGCCAGAATTGCGACCAGAGTTAACTGGAAATCCACCGATAAATAATCTTGAAAATACTTTTCTATCCTCTTGATACGTAAATGCTTGATTCAGTTCCAATGTAGTTTTGATAAACTTTTGGCGGCGGTCAAAAAGCTGATATCTATAATTTTCAATACAAATCCGGAAATTTGTGGGCGATAACACGTTTTGAATTCTACCAGAATAACTGATTTCACTGTTATTGAACCACTTATTTTTAATTGAAATTCTTTCAATCGTATCTTTTAAAACATTTTCTTCATTAATAAAAGAGTGTTGAATTTTTAATGATTGAAAAAATGTGCTCAATGGTCGCTTCCAAAAGTCAATGGTTACTGAGGGGGTAAGTTTTGAATAAGCTAAAAAGTTTTTATTCGGGGTTTTGGCAAAAGTGAAGCGTTTGCCCGCCATTGAAAGCGTTACTTTATGGTTTTTATTTAAAAAACTATAATCAATATCTGCTAATCCAGTGAGATTTTTAGATTGTAAGGCATACATCGGCGCCGCAAACCAGCTCAATTTTTTCTCTGGTAAAATGCCATTGTAAAATGCCAAACCCAACATTAAGCCATCGTATTTATTGATGGCCAAAGCAGGAGCCCAATTGATATTATTTTTCTTAGAATTATCAATACCTCCCAAAAACGCCCAATTGACAGGTCGATGGGTACCGTTTACACCTTTTAAATAAATATAGTTATTCGTTCTATTGATATCTATCAAGAGATGGTCATTATCAAGCGCGATTAAGTCAAAATCAAAATCTTCTATCCTAATTACCTCTTTATTTCCAACACCTTTAAATGATTTTTTGAAAACTTCTTTACCCGATTTTAAACCACTTATTTCAAACGGAATTGCTATTTGTTCTCTGTTTTCAACAGTTATAAGCCATTCTTTATCTACTTTTTTTATCCCTGTAATAGAATAATCAACTCGTTTATCAGTATTGATTAAATCATCAAAAAGCCACGACAAATCATCCCCTGTAGCCGATTCCCAATGTTTTCTGAAATCAGTCGGGCTTGGATGCTTGAATTTCCAATCGTTAAAATAAGCTTGCATAATGCTATCAAAACGTTCCACTCCGTAATGGTGCTCCAAAACGCGCATAAATTTAGCGGGCTTTTCATAAGCATTCATGAAGTAATTGGCTTCCGTTAAGCTATCAGAAGTTGTGCGAATGGGTTGGTTTTTATGGTTAAAGTCTTGCCGTTGAAGGACAAGTTCCTCGTATTTATAATCTGACTTTTTAAATAAAAAAGAGAGCATGCCATAGCCCCCCTCAATATTTGGGTAGTTTAAAGCCGTATATCGGTGGTCGTAATATGAATTCAGACCTTCATCCATCCACGAATTATCTCTTTCATTGCTCCCCAAAATTCCTTGAAACCAGTTATGCCCTACTTCATGCGTAATAGTCCCATCCAAATCTTGGGCTGAATAGCTACCCGCAAGGACGGTAATCATGGGATATTCCATTCCGCCCGAATACCCGCCTTCAGCCATTACCGCCGAAGCGTGTGGATGAGGATAATCCCCTACTTTTTCGGAATAAAATACAACTGAGCGATTGATATATTCAGTAGCTTTTGACCATTCCTTTGCAAAATGGCTGCGGTAATAAGCGTAGGTTTCTACTTTTTTACCGTTTTTTAAAATGACCTCACTTTTTGAAACGTTGAATGCTTTATCCGCAAACCAAGCAAAATCGTGTACATTTTCAGCTACATATCGGATTGTTTTTAATTTTTTAGAAGATGGAGGGACAGTATCACTAATAGTTTCTTTCGATTTTTTATTTAAAAAGGCTATTTCTGATGCCGTTTTCAACTCACCCGAAGCTCCTACAACATAATTTTCGGGTAAGGTAATGGAAACATCATATTTCCCAAACTCAGAATAGAATTCGCCTTGATCGAGATAAGGAATCGGGTGCCACCCCTCAGTATCATACACGGCAGGCTTCGGAAACCATTGGGTTATTAAATATTGCTGCCCGATGTGACCAGCTCTTGAAAAAGGATAAGGAATTTGAGCCTTAAAAGGAGTCGTTATCAGTATTTTTCCTTTAGACTGTAAGGGTTGCGGTAAAATAAGTTTAGCAATATCTGGATTTTCCTTATCTATCTCGACCTCACATTTTTTACCATTTACTTTAAAATCCAATTCTGTTACAGAACCCTTTGACTTATCATTTGCGAAATGAAAACCCGTTTTCCCATTTCTCAATTCCTGTTTTGCGTAAGCGGATTGATGGGAATTGAAAGCATTGTACCATAAATGGATGTAAATAAAAGGCAGAATATCCGGTGAGTGGTTGATGTATTCGATTGTTTCATCTCCGCTAATTATATGCTTTTCATCATCAAGTGACACATTGATGATGAAATTGGCTTCCTGCTGAAAATAGTCTTTTTGACCA
>JANMYC010000612.1:0-8818 GCA_031381715.1 Saprospiraceae bacterium | reverse complement strand
TGTTCTCAACAAGAGTTGTACATCGTTTGTCGCATGGGTTGGCAAGCTTGTCGCGAAAATTTAGCGGGTTTTAGTAAGCTCAAAGCGCGTTATACTGAGGGGTATATCGCTGAGCGTTTGGCAGAAGTGGAAGCCGCAATGGCGATTCCGAACGAAAAGACGCGCCGAGATAAACCCAAAACGGAACGCATCATGATGGAAGAATCCGCTAAGGATTGCTTGGATTATTTCCAAACGCTTAAGGTGTATATCGAAGATGCTTTTCCCGAAAATCTTCAAAAAGCGAAGATAGAAGCGGCGGGTCAAAGCTATTATCTGAAAGCCCAAAACCTGAATCGTGATGCCTTGAGCAACCTCAATGATTGCGCCACGCAGTTTATTCAAAACAATGCGGCAACTTTGAAAGCCGATGAGAACATGCCCGATGCTTTTTTAACGGATTATTTAAACGTTAAAAAGGAATTTGATAACCGTCAGATGAATTTTATCACCTCCAATACCGAAGCCAAAGATACCACGGACGAAAACACCAAAGCCAATAACGATATTTATAAAAAATTGATGGCTATGTTTAAAGATGCCCAAAGGGTGTTTGTGAAAGATGCTTTTATGCGCCGCTATTTCACTTTTAGCGATATGTTGACAAGCGCAATTGGTTATAGCGTAGCGGGTTTGCGCGGTACGGTGACCCGTTTGGCAGACGGTTTGCCAATTGTGGGGGCTGTCGTGTCCATTAACAACAAAAATAAAATGGTTGTGACCGACGAAGCGGGTAAATACGATATTCCGCAATTAGCCAATGGCTTATACAGCGTCACTATCTCCGCCGAAGGCTTCAAGGAGGTGACTATTGAGAATTATGACGTAAAACCAAGCGTGTATAACAAGTTGGATGTCATCATGGAAGCCGTTTTAATAGAAAAACGAGTGCTCGTGGAGGCGTAAAAACTAATAATGGATGCCCATTTTCGGTTTTTTTAATCGGAATTGGGCATTTATTAGGCTTAAATTCTGTTTGATACAGAAATTACTCATTTTATGAAGGTTATAAATGGGTATTTTATTTAGTTTTTTGCTCTCTTATTATTTCAAGTTTAAATTCAAACTAAAATTAATAACGTCTAAAGCAGCATAGTTGCGACATTTTTGTAACCGTGGGCAGAAGCCGACAGGTACAAAAAGTGAATTCTAAAGCCACGGAATGACGACATTATTAAATTTAATCTAATAATGCCGCCACTCCGTGGCTTTTGAAAGGTTTTTTTCCTTTTTCCGTCGGCATAAGCCCACGGTTACAAAAATGTCGCAGCTATGCTGCTATTAAAATCTATAAAATCTATCTAAAATTTAATAAAGCCTTTTGAATAATACTTTAAGGTATCTCTTTTTATCAAAATTACCATTTACAATGATTTTCATCATTTCATTTTAGGTTTAAAACAGCCAATATTGTAAACATATTAGCCAAATTTTTAACCATAAAAATGATAAATGATGAAAAAAAGAATTTTTAATATATGCCAATTGAGCCTGATTGTGTTGCTGCTCGTATTGAGTTCATCTTGTTTTCGCAGAAGTGGTTTTGATGAAACAAGAAGATTTTCATCACCCGCCCCCGATGAAGTGTACGACCGCACAGATTTGAGTAGTTCAACCCAAAATGACCAAGATTCCTACCAAGTTTTTTATGATGACCTCTCACCTTACGGCAGTTGGGTGGATAATTCGGATTATGGGTATGTGTGGGTGCCTCGGGTGCCCGTTGATTTTCATCCTTACGCCACAGATGGACATTGGGCGATGACAAATTACGGTTGGACGTGGGTATCTGATTATCGGTGGGGCTGGGCAGCATTTCACTATGGCAGATGGGCGTACGAACCCCGCTACGGATGGATGTGGTTGCCCGGAAGAGTGTGGGGACCCGCGTGGGTATCGTGGCGAGAGAGCGATGAATACTTCGGATGGGCACCTTTAGGTCCTTTTATTGATGTTTCCATGTCTTTTAATTCCCCTTATGACCATTATCGGTTTGTGCCACGGCGGCATTTCATGGATAGAAATATGCACAACTATTATGTCGATAGACGCAATAACGTAACCATCATTAATAAGACGGTTATCATCAATGAAACGCACGTGGTCAATAAAAATAAGTATTATTATGGGCCTCGCAAAGAGCTTGTGGAGACTTCGGTAGGTCAGAAAATAAAATCAAGGGACGTATTCGATAATACTAAACCCGATGCCGATAGAGAGGATAATGACCGGGTAAAAGTTTATCGCCCTCGCATGGACAATGTTTCAACTGAAAAGAAAGCCGTACCGAAGAAAGTTACCCGCGATGTGGATTTAAAACCCATTCCAGAGGAAAAACGTTTGAGCCCTTCGGAAAAGCGAAAAGCCCCTTTTACTGAGGGGGTAGAACCTCGACCACAAGATAGACCTACGCGCGCAAAGGATGTTCCTCAAGCGCAACCTGATATTAAAAAAGAGCCCACGCCGAGTGACGCTCGACCAGAAGATAGACGCTCAAGATGGGATGATGTGCCTCAGGACAAACCTGATGTGAAAAAAGAAACCAACCCGAAATTCGAACCACATCGTCAAGATAGACCGACGCGTTCAAAGGATGCTCCAGCGGATGTTCCTGAAGTTAAAAAGGAACCTGTTCCAAACAATGAGCCGCGCCCTAAAGTTAATCGACCCCGCAGAGATGATGTACCACAGGAAAAGCCGGCTAAAGCGCCAACTGTGAAAGAAAATACCCGCAAAGAGAGAGTCAATCCGCCCGCAAATAAGGAAAAAGAGGCAGCACCACCAAAGAAGAAGACCAGAGATGATAATTAAATAACTCAGGGGACTTGCACATTTACACATAAGATAAAATGTGTAAGTCCCCTGAATTTCTTTTTGACAGTAAAAAAGTAGCCTTTATACTGAGGGGGGCATCTTTTTACACTTTTTTAGGAGGTAAGTCAAAAGCCACGGCATCGTGCTCTAAATGACCACGGTGGGCACCGTCACAAAAAGGTTTGTTCTTTGATAATCCACAACGGCACAAGCCAATGACAGTTCTTCCTTGCAGACCATATTCATTCCCTTGGGCATCCACTATTTCGAAATCTCCCTCCACTTTTAATGAGCCATTGGAGTTGACTACTATTTTTGTTTTCGACATATTTTTTTATTTTTTTAATGAATAGGCGAAGGTAGGTAAGAAATTAGTTAAATAATAATTTCTTAAAAATCGCGTAATGAATTTTTTAAAACAGGGGAAGTCGTTTTATGTGTTTAAATTGTACATTTTAGGCTTCAATACTTTCATTATAGTATGTCGATGGATACCTTTATTTTTAAGATAAATAAACGTATCCCCCTCAGTATTCTACTACATTTAACTCTTCCAAAATACATTCTACACCTGCTTGAAATTCCGTTGCCAAATCTTGGATTTTTTTATTAAAAACACCATAAGAAGCCTCATCTTCAAGACTTTGGGCGACATCTCTGAGGTGTAAAGCATTAATTAAATCCAAACTGGGCTTGAGTTTATGCGCCAGTGATTTTAGAGATTTCACATCTTTTTTAATGAGCACTTTATTGATTTCAATAACCGTATTTTCAGCTTCTTTTAAAAAAGCATCCAAGAGTGATCGCACATACTCTTTGTTATTACCACAGACTTCATGAAGATATTCTAAATTAAAAGTAGTGGTTTCAAGGGCTTGGGTGGGTATATTCTCGGGTTCTGGGTAGGTAATAACGGGTTCTGTGACCTCTGGGCAATTGGTAGAAATGTGAATTAACTCAGCAATTTTTAATATTAATTCTTCTTCAATAAAGGGTTTTGTCAAATAAGCATCCATTCCAGCTTCCAAACATTTATCATTTTCTCCTTTAAGTGCATTGGCTGTCAATGCTATGATGGGAGTTTTGAGTTGAAGCGTCTCTCGGACGTGGCGTGTTGCCTGTAAACCATCCATGATGGGCATTTGCACGTCCATCAAAATCAAATCATACGTACTTTCCTTGACGGCTTCAATTGCTTGCAGGCCATTGTGGGCATCTCTGACCGAAGCTCCGTATGCGTTGAGGATGATGGTTGCCAAAAGGCGATTCATTTCGTTGTCTTCGACCAATAATATGTTTTTATTTCTTAAAATGGCGGTATCGATGACCATTTCACTCTTTTTAGGCAAGTCATTTTTAGTGCCTTTTGCCATGGTCAATTGAATAATGAAAGTAGAGCCCACATTCTTTTGACTTTCTACCTGAATATTACCATCCATTAATTCAATTAACTGCTTACAAATAGCCATGCCTAAGCCTGTTCCGCCATACTTGCGGGCAGTTGATTTATCCTCTTGCAAGAATTTTTGAAATACGTTGGTCAAAAATTCTTTATCCATCCCAACACCCGTGTCTTTTACTCTTATTTCAATGGTTTGATGCGTAATGGTATCATTCACTACGTAACAGGAGAGGTCTATATAACCCTTATCCGTGAATTTAATGGCATTACTCATCAAATTCAAGATGATTTGATTGAGCCTAAAAGGGTCGCCAATGAGGACGGGCGAAAGATGTCTATCCAATTCGGCATTGGTGATGTTGAGCCCTTTTTCTTCCGCTTTGTGCATGAATACTTGCATGGCTCTTGTTACAATATTATTGGGTTCAAAACCAATATTTTCAAGGGTCAATTTCCCCGCTTCGATTTTACTGAGGTCAAGGATGTCATTCAGTATTATCAAGAGATTTTCGGAAGCTCCTTGAATGGCGTCGAGATAAAAATGTTGACGGGAATTGAGAGTGGTTTTAGCCAATTGTCGGGACATTCCAAGGATGGCGTTCATGGGTGTCCTAATCTCGTGGCTCATATTGGCTAAAAAACTTTCTTTAGCTTTCAAAGATTCCTCAGCTAATTCTCTTGCTTCTATTAAATTTTCCTCCGCTTCACGCCTTTTGGTAATCTGATCTTTCAAAAATTCGACTATTTCGGGTAAATCATCATTTTCAGTTTCAACAAAATGACTTCCGCCGAAATCTCGAATGACTTCTTTGAGCTTACTGATGGATACTTTTTTAACTTCCAACTCACTTTTCAGTGTTTTATACACTTCTTCGTATTCATTTTCACTTATGCGAGAAGCGCGGTCAGCCAATTCTGTATCTCTTTCAAATGCATTGTAAGAGTCATTTATTACCCGAATGAAAGGTGCCAAATCTTGATTGTCAAGCAAGTATTGCGGCAGAAATTTAGATATTTGTTTATTGAGAAATTTATTTTCCTTCATATCATTTCATCGAAAGTGGTGATAGTCATGGTTTGATTGTGCAATTGACAATTGCTACCAGTCACAAACGGCGAAATCTCGCCGTAAGAATAGAACCCTGTGAGCAATGTTTTATGGTCAAATACATCATCCACGGCTTCTACTTCCTCATCGATGCGTGATTGCAGAATTAATTTTCGACCTACACAACTAATTAACAATGCCAATTTGGGCGGTTTTTTGCCCTGGGTTTGGATAGCTGCGGTAGAAGCGGCACTTGTCAGCTTATCAAAATTAGCTTTCATGAATCTGACGTACGAACCTTGGGGAATATCACCCGCAAATGTCATACTTCCTTTTTCTTCATCTATTGAAAGGATGGTTCTGACGACCGATTGCTCGGCATCGGGAATTTTAACGGATAAAGGAAACAACAATGCGGAACTTGGCAAGCCCTCAGCATCGGGACCCAAGTATTTTTTGTAGGTTTCCAAGGCATTTTTTTCATCAATTTTGAATAATTGATTGCCAATTGACTTCGAAACGACTCTTTCGGGACCAAATATTTCCCATCCACCTTGCGAACCGTGATTCACCATTATTTTATCGCCATAAAATCCAATGGCGGTGATAATTCCTTCTCTTGGTGGTTCATTTAAGCCCACTAAAGTGGAATTAAAACCATCGCCATCGCCCGCTAAGCCGCCCGTAATCAATATTTTATGCTGGGATATATTATTTAAGCCCCTTACCAGTTCGCTACCATTGACTTTACTGCCATCCGATAAAACCAACAAATAGGATAAATTCTCCTGTGGGAATTTATTGAGCAATGCCGCACCCGCTTCAAAACTATCTTTATAATCATCAATTTCAATAAAACGAGATTCGATGTGAGTATCTTCAAATTCAATCGTGGATATGGACACAGTATCATCCAACACCTCCGTATTGTAGATTTCGCCTGCCGTAGAGCACGTAATAATGTGTGCAGAAGGGAACTTGTTTTTTAAAAGGTCAAAAACAGTATTGCCTTGAAGAAGAGATTTTGAACCAAAGCAAAGTGCTAAATGCACATTTTTTTCATTAATGTCATCGCTTTGAGTATGCTTTGACAATTTTTCATTGCGAAGTAAATAAAGTGCGGATTTCATGTTTAAATGTTGAAAGATTATACGTGTTAAGGAAATGTACTTGTAATACTGAATATCATATTCCTATATTTTACGATAACTTTTTAAAAAAGTTATATAAGTTTTTTATACAAATTAAATACCTAATTTAAGATAACATATTGTTATTCACCCCTTTTATGGAAATTATTTGTAATTTAATAATGATTTTGGAAACACATTTACCCTTTTAAAGCTCACGAGAGTGATATGTTGAAGATTTTTCAACTTTAAGTTAAACGAGGTGATATATTCATTTTGATAGTTGTTAGATAATTCTTTTTTTCAGTTTTTAATTTAAAAATAGCTAAAAAAGGCTTCTATACTGAGGGGGTAAGTTTTTCATGGCATGGCAAACATAATAATAGTTTTTTCAAATCATTATCATCCTGTTTGTTGAACCTACGTACAATCATTGATAAAATCATGTAAAATCACCCGTTATTCCTTCGCCGCTGCAATAAATGCGCCTCAGCTCGCAACCAAAGTTCCATATCTTCTCCTACGGGGCAATTTTCCTCTTGCCAAAATGCGTAAGCTTGTTGCCTAATAGACTCTTGAGTGGGTCTATCATCCATAAAATAGGGACAAGCATTGGGATTTTGCAAATAGGGTGGAGTACCAAAGAAATCTTGCCTTCCCAAAATCACTCCCGTAAATCGAAGACAATGCTCTTTTTGTGGACAATCACCGCCGGGGCACATAGTTATATCTAAAGGCATATTTATTGTTTTTTAAAATGAGTTACTCAAGTAAAATTAAACAATAAATTGTAAAATTTATTAAAAAAAATGCCCACGTCTGCATCAAAAGATAACAAACGTGGGCTGTATTATATTTTAGAAATAAATCTAAATCGCTATAACTAACGGATATAGAACATTTCACGATATTTTGGAAGCGGCCAAACAGCATCTTCAACTAAATATTCTAAACGGTCGCAATATGTACGGATATCGTCCATGATAGGCTTCACTGTTTCGCAGTAAGCTTCAGCTTGAGCTTCAATAGATTCAAGATTATTAGCGGCACGACGTGCAAGAGTCATCGTTTTTACGCCATTCGCTGCACCGTTGATATTTGCGCTTAAAGTTTTTACTACTTCTAATTGAGCAGAGTATTCAGATTCTTCTAAACCGATTGCTTTAAGAGATATCAAGTTATCCGCAATTTTCTTTTGGTATGAAACAGCAGCTGGGAGAATCAAGTTAGCAACCATTTCACCTAAAGTACGGCTTTCAATTTGTAATTTAGTTGCGTAGTTGTGGAATTGAACTTCTTGATAAGCATGTAATTCTTTCTTAGAGAATACACCTTGCTTGTGGAATACTTCCGCTTTTTTAGTTGAGTAAACTTTTAAAGCTTCAGGAGTAGTCGTGAAGTTATTCAAACCACGTTTAGCGGCTTCTTCTTTCCACTCTTGGCTATAGCCATTACCCTCGAAACGTACTTTTTTGGATTCTTTGATGTATTTGATAATGATAGCAAGAATAGCTTCTTCTTGTGATTTGCCACCGTCAATTAACTTATCAACCTCTATTTTGAATTTCTCTAACTGTGCAGAAACGATAGCATTCATGGTAGCCATTGGTCCACCACAGTTTTGAGAAGAACCTACTGCCCGGATTTCGAATTTATTACCAGTAAATGCGAATGGAGAAGTACGATTACGGTCAGTCGTATCTTTTTCCATTGTCGGCAATTTGTCAACTAAGTCCAAAGCTGCTTTAACGCCTGATGCATCAGAAGCGCCTTTTTTCTCAAGGTCGTTCAACAATCTATCCATTGTTTCACCTAAGAATGCTGAAATGATGGCAGGAGGAGCCTCATTAGCACCCAAACGGTGGTCGTTATTAGCCGTAGCAATAGCTGCACGGATAAGGTCAGCATACTCATAAACCGCTCGGATAGTGTTCACAAAGAAAGTCAAGAACATTAAGTTCTTTCCTGGCTCTTTACCCGGAGCTAACAGATTTTTACCTGTGTTAGTACTCATTGACCAGTTGTTATGTTTACCGCTACCATTCACACCAGCAAATGGTTTTTCGTGCATCAACACAACTAATTTATGGCGACGCGCTACTTTATCCATCAAGTCCATCAACAAGTTGTTGTGGTCAACCGCAACGTTGATTTCTTCAAAAACTGGAGCGAACTCATATTGAGCAGGAGCAACTTCATTGTGGCGAGTACGAACTGGGATACCTAATTTGTGTGATTCAGTTTCTACATCGCGCATGAACGCATATATACGCTCAGGGATAGAGCCGAAATAGTGGTCTTCCAAGTTTTGGTTTTTAGCAGGTAATTTACCTACTAAAGTACGGCCTGTCAAGATTAAGTCGGGGCGAAGGTTATAAAGAGCTT
>JANMYC010000566.1:0-18330 GCA_031381715.1 Saprospiraceae bacterium | reverse complement strand
ATTTTTTTGTGTGTAGTGTTTAGACACTTAAAATAAAATTTCGTTTGATAATAAAAATTCGACTTAAAAAAAATATTGAATTGTTTTAATTAAAAAAACGGAATTTATTTTTAAAAGGCTAAACACTACACACCAAAAACTAAAAAACTACGGAACTATTGGTGTTATAGACTCAGAAAGTATTAAGGTGTTGTCTTTTTTTGAATGTAAAAAGCAGAGCCAATGAGCTGATTTTCAGAAACTAAGCCCCATTCTCTTGAGTCTGTTGACCCCTCAGTATTATCACCTTGGACGAAGTAGTAATTTTGT
Source organism: Saprospiraceae bacterium (assembly GCA_031381715.1). Classification (GTDB taxonomy): domain Bacteria; phylum Bacteroidota; class Bacteroidia; order Chitinophagales; family Saprospiraceae; genus JAAFJT01. The sequence continues at coordinate 18,021 of JANMYC010000566.1, read as the reverse complement.
TTAAATGTATAATTATCTGAAATTGAGTTATTTATGTATAATTTGTCCAATAGTTTACCCGCTTGCACTTTTTCGTGCTTTTCAATTAGAGGCAGATAAAAGTCAGAATTGGTATTATCTAAATGTACATTTTGACCTTTTTGGGGGATGATGAAAAAAGGCTGATTTAAGATATTTATATCGGCTATCATACTGTACTTTCCAACTGATTTATATACAGAATCTGAAGGTGTACCCAATATTCTTTTTACATAATTTTCACCATTTCGTTCGAAAGCGACAATATCTTTTTTATTAAAATGATTGAAATTGACTTTATTAATCCACATAATATCACCATTTTTAAGGGTTGGATACATGGATTCGGACGGAACTATGAATGATTCAATGCAGAGGAATTTAACAGCGATACCCGCTAAAATGCCTATTATTATCAATTTTATGAAACTATTCATTGCTTGTAAATGTAAGTTGAATTATTGAAGCAAATATAAAAGTGCATTAGATTTTCGAGTGTTTGCTAATGCACTTTTATTCCTTAAATGATTTCAGGCTGCAAGTATTTGTTGGTTTGAAGTGCTTTTTTAACAAGTGCTTCGCCTCTTTGTTTTTGGCCATTTTTTAATAAAATATTACCTGCTTTCCATAATAAAGTAGCTTTTTGAGAGCCAGTACTCAATGCTTTTTCAATAAAAGGGAGTGCTTTAGCGTCTTCTCCATTTTTAAAATAAACCCATGCCATGAGCTCATTGATATCAATATTATCGGGACGATTTTTATGTTCAAAAAGGGCATAATCAACTGCGTGGGATAGGTCTCCAATTTTTAGAGAGGCTTCCGCTAACTCTTTGGCTGAATAATGCCCGTGCTCCGTTGTTTTATCATTTTGAAGATGATCCACAGTATTATTGTGATTTCCACCTAATAAACTTATAACTGTTTTTGCTGCTTCTTCTGATTTAACTCTTTGATTTTGAAGGATATATGTATCGGATAAATCTTCATAAAAAGCTGGATCTTTTACATTTTTGATAGCATCTTCGAGATAGGATACCCCCTCAGTATAATTGCCTTTTAGGACTGCTAAACGACCCAATCCCGCCGAGGCGTAAGCATAATTGGGGCGAGCTGAAAGTGCTATTTGGTAATATTGAGATGCCGCAGCGGTATCACCAGTCATTTCATGTAATTTGCCTAATTGAGTACGGCACCATTCAGTTTGCTCTAAACCCGCTATACCGCTTTTTACGGCTAAAGACATGGCTTCTTTAGCGCCTTCATAGTTGCCATGGATTTCTCTGAGGTAGGCGATTCGTGAATATGAGCGCAAATCGGGGCGAATTGAAATCATTTTATCGGCGGCATTTACAGCATCTTGGTATTTACCCAATTCGACATACGCATCGCACAATAAACCGTATGGGAATGCTGAATCAGGATTTTTAGCACTAATTTCTTTTGCAACAACTAAAGCTTCTGCGAAATGATGCTGTGATAATAAAACGGTGGTTTTTATGCACAATGCATCATAATTATTGGGTTCTTTTTCAAGGACTTGACTGATGAGTTTGAGAGTTGCATCATCATAATAAGCATGGTCACCTGTGATACGACCTTCTTGAATGTAAGCCATAGCCAGTTGATTTTTTGCTTTAAGGTCTTCAGGATGGCGCCTAATTTTATCAATTAAGCCCTGCATCGCTTCCTTGTTATTGAGCCATTCGCTTGAAAGGCTAATATTGGTATTTCTTTCTTTGAGGGAGGGTGTTTCATCTTTAGCGCGTTCATACTTTTTATAAACGAAGCCAAGAGTAATGATTAATATCAAAATGATGCTGGGAAAGGCTAACTTTTTCATTGTAGATTGATTAAATTATATTGAGACAAAGTTTTAATAATTAAAAATATAAAATACTGAGGGGTAAAAGGAGGCTGCCACAATTTTTGCTTGAGACAGCCTCAATAACCCATTAATTCACTTTATTTAATTTTACTGATTGTACAGGTTGCCCATCGACTAAGATTCGAGCTATGTATAAGCCTTGAGTCACACCATTAGCTCTCCATTTGACTTGATAATTGCCAGCGGGTAAGTCTTGGTCTTCCAAGATTTTCACTGCTTTACCAGTCACATCATAAATCACGATGCTTACATGTGAATCATCGGAGATGTGATAATCTAAAGTTGTTTCATCTTTGAAAGGATTTTGACCTGCTTGCATTAAAGCTGATGGAGTATTCAATCCCAAGCCTGTTTTGGCAGGTTGTACTGAGGGGTCTTTCATCTGCTTCAAATTATTGCCCGTGAAAACAGTTCCAGCAGGAACGCCACCACAAAGCCCGAATCCACTGTGAGGAATAGCGACATAAGGGAAAGTGGTTTGTAATTGTTTGTCATTGCTTTCTACTCCAGTGGTGTATGTTAACACATTTAAAAGCTTAGGCGTAAGCGGGCTTTGACCGATAGTCCAATCATCATACCATAAGCCAATTGCTGCTAAAGCAGCTCCAGAAACAGCTTGCAATTCGATACGGGTTACATCATCCTCCAAACGACGACCATTCGGGAAACCGTCCATGTTTGGAATGAACTGCATATCTTTATTTCCATTATAAGCAGGATCTGTCAAACCTAAAACGGCGGCAGCAATGATACCATCGCTGCTGAATTTAGGATCGTTACGCGGTGTAACTGGTGTTGCCATATTCAGACGAAGCATATCGCCAAATGTAGGTAAAAAGTTATTAATAAATGGCTTTCCAGCTGTTAATGGATTACCGGGTGTTTTACCTGTAGCGAGTTGATAAGGCGCTAAATTTGGTACTCCTGTATAGAAAATTGGCAATAAATCCACGGAGCGTGGTTGTCCTTTGCGAAGTAGATAATTACCGAATATTTTGTCATCAAGAGCCGTACCTGTGGTAGCAGGGTGTCCTTTTATAACAAATAAACCATCTTTTTCATTGCCAAAATCAACAGCTCCGAGTACCGTTTGAGATTTAGTTTGGGTACGAAGTTTGGATAATGCGGGAATGGCAGTACCGAATATGCGGTCATCCATGTACAAACCTAATTCTGGATTATTGAAATACCGCTCAAATTCGCTTTCACGCTCATAAGGTGTACGGAAATTCCACTTGTCTTTTTGCCCAATTGGAATAACGGCTTCATTAGTTAAAGGCATGCCCAATCTTGAAACTTGAATCCAAGAGCCTTGTCTTTCAGCAGGGAGACCATCATTTTTTAAAGTAGTGATACGTGGACGGCTTGCTGAAGCCCATACACCTACTACATAGTCACCATCAAGGATATTTTTCGCTTCTGAAACCGGCTTTCCATCTTTTTGTAAAGTAGAAATCGGTACTTGAATAGCAATAACGTGGACATTGTAACAGCCTACACCATCGCGAGCACCACCATCTTGACGGGTTTGACCCAAATCAAAAATACCACCTAAGTCAACGAAGAATGGATCATCGGCAGGGCCACAGTATACCTTTTCACCCGTTGAAGCGGTAGCGATGGACTCTTTCATGAGTTGATCATACGTTTTACCTAAACCTAAAGTGGCATTCTCAATTGAACGGGGGCCAATATTGTTAGGCGGTACAGTTCCATTGCGAATAATCGTTTCGAAATTGCCACCCCTTTTTCTTCTTTCAAGCGTGTAAGTTGTCTTTAAATTTTGCTTGCCAAGTCGAATATTGAAGAAAGTCGTTGGATCTTCATTGGTTTTTGTAAATGTGAATCTATAAGTAATATCATCATCAGCTTTAGATGCATCATTTTTAACGTGTACTTCATATCTGATGTTCTCACCAAAAGTAGCATAGTTGGGTCCTCCTTGTGGGAGTTCCAAACCTATGTAGTTCGCAATTAAAGTAACCGTATTTGGATTGTCAGGGCTTCTGAAGGCATATAAATCAGTATTATCAGCCAAAGGGTCTTCGGCTATCATGGGTGCTTCACGGTGACTTGATGCTTCGAGATAACGGGTCTCGACACCAAAATAAGCAATAGAACCAATTAGAGCTAAGACTATACTTGCCTTAAATAAGAGTTTTCTAATGTTTTTCATTTTAATTAATTTAAAAGATTTTAAAAAGTTTAATAAATGAATAAAAGGATATTCGTTTTAGACAATAGAGTATGCTTGTAGCTATATGTGCACACATAGCTACGAAGCCACTTTCAACAACAGAAATGGGTTAAATTCGATATAGCTGTTCGGTAAATAAAATGACGATTATCTCAAAGTAAAATAAATGGTGGTATGTGTAAGTACTATATATAAAGTATAATTTGAGTCTCATTTTTACTTACGTACTGAGGGGGTAGTTTGGTTTTGCAGATTTTTAAAAAGAGTATTATTTTTATTTAAAATATTTAAAATTAGCTTAATGTTATTGTAAAATACTGATAATGAGTAGCTTATGATATTTTATATAAAGTATTGATTTGATTTTAATTTTTAAAAAATACCAATGCTCAGTTTTACAGGTGGGATAAAAAAAATTTAGAGAAGAATTTTTTGTACAGCTTGGGCTATCCAGATTAATACAACTTAACTGAAAAAGAGGAATTCAAAATATGTTGAGAAGAAAAATTAAGGTGTACCTAATACGTACATTTTATCGAGAGTAGGTGCATCACTACCGCCTTGTGGCTCAAGGGTAATGGCAAAAGCTTCAGCCGTTTCAAACCCTTTCATGGATTGCAAACTGGCTAAGTCATAGTTCAATACTCCGGCACTTACGGGTTTTTTATCTACTATTGCCCATAGTTGGTATTGCTTATCGGTGGGTGGTTTGGGCAGATTTCTTATGGCTATATAAGTTGCTTTTTTATCCGCATTCCAAAATATCGTTGCGATTGAAGAAGGGGATATAGGCAAACCCTTCAAGCTTATTTCTTTTGTATCGGGGCTTTTAAGAATATCTAATTGTTGCTGAACATCGGCTACCGCTTTTTTATTTTTTTGATCGTTTAGCGATTGTGTTTCTTCGCATTCTTTTTGAGCTTTATTTACAGCTTCGTATCTATTATAAAAATAAAATGTGGATGCAGCTAAGCCTGCAGCTAATATCCACGGAGCGAGTGTTGCTAAACTTAGTGTTGATGGATTTTTTATGTTATTTATATCTGTACTTTCAGGTATTTCAGTGGATTCTGTCTTATTGATTGAAGATTGTATTTTATCTAAAATAGGATCTTTTAATTCAGGCCGAGGAGTAACAGAGTGAGCTTGTGCATACATCTGTAGAACTGACTGAACCTCTTCGATTTCCAATTGAATATCGGGATACTGGCGCGCTAAAACCTCTACTTCAGCTTGTTCAGCCTCTGTCAGTACATTCATAACGTACAGTTCGATTATGCCAGATTCTATATATTCCTGAATATTCATTGACTTATTGAATTATTTTAAAAGCATTGAAGACAAAATTTTTAAATAGTTTTTAAAACATTTCTTTGAGTTTCAGTATAGCCGCTCGCAGTCGAGTTTTTACTGTACCCAAAGGTATGCTCAAAGCTTCAGCAGCCTCTGCTTGGGTGAAACCCTGGAAATATATTATATCTATCAGGGTCTGATACTCAGGGGGGAGAGTTTGTGCCAGCTTTCGCATATCTATGGTTTCCGGATTGAGCGAGGTATTATGTTGCTCATCAACTCTATTTACGACTTTTTCTATTTCTTGGTTTTGCCTTCCGTAATCTTTTCTTCTTGTAGCATCAATTGCTGAATTTCTGGCGATATTGATAAGCCATGTAAAAAGCCTTCCTTTTTTATCATCATAGCTTTCAAAGTTGCGCCATGCTTTGGTAATAGTATCTTGAAGTACCTCTTCAGCAATTTCCCTACTACCAACAACCTTCAGGATGACACCAAAAAGAGCTGATGAATATTTATCATACAGGAGTGATATGCCGTTAGTATCCTTACGACGTATTAAATCAATGATATTCTCATCCGCTAAAATAGGAGCCATTCTTTATAGATTATTTAAATGCGGGGCTAATATATTTATTAATTCAAAATTATTAATGTTTTATTATAACTTTTCACTTTTAAAAATGGGAATATGACTTAAATGTGAGATTTCGTATCGATTCTTTCTTAAATTCATGTGGCTTTTAGCCATTTTAAGAGTCTTAAAATAATTAAAATAGTAAATGTTTTATTTTCAAACTATGGTAAGATTGAAGCTTTTCGGGTTTTTAATTTTCAACTTTTTAATTTCAATTACAGTATTTAGCCAGACTAAAACTGGTAAAACGACTAACGAAATTTCTCATGATCTTCTCGATAATGAGATTATTAATGTGGTCGAACCCCGCAGTGGTGCTTTGATTGATAATACTTTGTCAATAAGGCGGCAAAGTCCGAAGTTGGAACTGAGGGGGGTATGGGTCAGTACTGTCCAAAGAGTAGATTTTCCTTCAAGAGCGACAACTGATCCGCAAATACTTAAAAAGGAGTGGTTAACTCTCTTGAAATTTTACAAATCATTGAACCTCAATGCGGTTATTGTGCAAGTTCGACCTTCAGGAGATGCCATTTATCCATCTAAAATAGTTCCGTTCACTAAATGGATAACGGGCAAATCAAAAATCCCGATGGGAATTTTGATTTATTAAAATTTATGATTGAAACAGCCCACAGCAATGGAATGGAATTTCACGCTTGGGTCAACCCTTACCGAGCCATAATTGATGGTGATACAACAGATTTAGATTTAAAACACCCTTTTCGGGCGCATCCAGATTGGATTATTAAATACGGCAGAGAATATATGCTCAATCCGGGTATTCCAGAGGTATGGAAGTATTTGACCAATGTTGTAGGGGAAATAGTGAAAAATTATGATGTCGACGCCATCCATTTTGATGACTATTTTTATCCTTACAGAATAGCAGGAGAAGATTTGCCCGATGTACAAACTTTTAAAAGATATCAACGGAATCATAAAAATATTAACGATTGGAGGCGTTCCAATACGGATTCTCTAATTTTTAATGTAAAAAAAGTAATTAAAAAATATAAACCTAAGGTACAATTGGGCGTAAGTCCATTTGCAGTTTGGCGCAATTTAGAAGACAGCCCTGAGGGGTCGCTTACCAAAGCGTATCAAAGAGGCTATGATGATTTGTATGCAGACGTTTTAAATTGGCTCAAAAAAGGTTGGTTGGACTATGTGGCACCTGAAATCTATTTTCACATTGGCCACCCGCTTGTAGATTACAATACAATCTTGGACTGGTGGGAAGAGCACTCTTATGGAGCCAATCTATACATATCGCACGCTATTTATAAGGTGAATAGACAAGAAAAATATCCAGAGTGGAGTGACTCGGAGGAAATTCTACGCCAATTAGATTTGGCTCGCTCAAAATCGAAAGTGAAGGGTTTGGTATTTTTTAGCTCTAAATGGTTGATTTTGAATGAATTAGGCGTGACCGATAAGTTACGAGAAAGCTTTTTTTATAATGAAGCCAACCTTCCGATACCCCTCAGTATAAACGGCAATTTTAAAGATAAATGAAATAAAAAAAGCCACTAAAATGTTGATTATCAACAAATTAATGGCTTTTGTGGAGCTGGGGAGAATCGAACTCCCGTCCAGACAAAGCCTTTGAGAGCCTTCTACATGCTTAGTCGTCAGTTTGTGTTTTCGAGTTTCAGGGAGGTTGGACGACACACCCAGACTGAAACCTTAGCCCTGAATTTCGCTTCTAAGTCAGACAATTTAGAAGCTAGCTTGAACGGGATGATGCGTGGTGCTGCTGAGTCAAGCAAACAGCAAACCCCGAGGGGTCATGCACGTCACGCAAAAGCATTTTAATTCCTAGAATTAAGCTGCCATGGCATATTGATAGTTGCCAACTAGAGTTTTAAGCAACATTTTAACGTGATGTAGGCTCATATCACGGCATGCTTACTAACTAAGTCACTCTCCTGTCGAATCCGGTCAGCCCCGATTTTAAAAGAACATATAAACCACAAAGATAACCAATTAGAGCATTAAAAAGTTCTATGACGGACATTTTAGCTTAATTTATTTTTGCAATAAAAAATCTATTTGACTTTATAGTAAAATAGGCGTATTTTCGCACGCTTTTTGAAATTTAATCAATATCTACTAAATACATGTTAGATTATGATTAATACAGGTTTGGTGAAGATAGTGACAGTAGAAATCGATAGCATTGAATCATATATTTAATATGATTTACTGATTTGTGAGGTAGTAACTGTGTAATATTGAATTAATTTGTTATCAATAAGTGAATTGACGTTAATTAATTTTTTTATTAAAAAAAGCTATCAAGAAGTAACAAAGTTTTATAAACGAACGTAACAACTTTCAATAAATCAAATTAAGTCAATAAACGATTACGTTATTTCTTCTTCCGCTGATTTATGTTATAATAGTGACTGTTTAATCGTTATTGCGTCTATAAGTTTTATTATTTTGATAAGTGACTGGTTTTCATAATAGTTCACAGTAAAATTAAAAATATTTGAACTATTTTCAGCTGGTTTACGTATATTTAGGCGTTAGTAAAAATTTACAATAGAAATTTCTTTTAAGAAATTCGCATTAAAATCGTGTCACATATTTATCACATAATTAGATGCAGTGTTAGTTAATATTATTTTTTAGACAATAAAAAACTTATAATAAAAAAACATCTATAAAAATTTGTTTTTTGCTTGAAAATGATATTATTATTGCATCAAAATACAGAATGTTTAAAAAAAATACAAAAAAATTTGTGACATACCTAAAAACAAAATACTTTTGTACGAAAGTAAGCGATTTATATATTTTTAATTTTTGAATACTTAACTTTTTTAATTCATTAAAGTTTCAACCCTATGTCAAGAAATTTATTTTTAGCTATTTTTATGGGTGCTGCTATATCTGCAAGTGCTCAAAAAGCTCCCGAAACCGGCAAATATAAGTTAGTACCTAATGACCAGTGGGAGTTCGGCCTGCACACAGGCTTAGTTTTTACACAAGCCGATGCCAATAACAAAGTTGTACCCAGTTACGGCGGTGGTGCTTATTTAAGAAAAGCGTTAGATCACGTCTTTTCTGTTAGAGGCAGCGTTAATTATTATCTTGCAAAAGGTACCAGTAACTCTCCTTCCAATACATTCCAAGGTAAAGTAATTGACAAGTTTAGCTCACCAATTATCAATGGTGAAATAGATTTAGTGATTGCACTAGCTTCAGGTCGTTTTGATGGCGGAAAGAGAACCATCAATCCCTATGTATTTGTAGGCGGTGGTTACGGCTCTGAAAAAACTAATCTAACACTCAAAGGCGGTAGTGAAGTAAAAGATGCAGCTAAAATTGCTGGTGTTGAAGGAAAATGGGGGCAGGCACAAGGTGGTGCTGGTATCAGTTTCCGAGTAACTGACAAATTCAGCTTCGGAATTGAGCAAAAGTTCGTTTTACCAGTTGGTTCATTCGATGATTACCTTGATGGTGTTATCCGTGAACAAAAGGACATTCCTTCTTATACAAATATTCGTCTTGGTTTCAATATCGGTGGCGGTAAGGATTCTAAGAAGCCTATTCCACTTTGGTGGGCAAACCCAGCTGAGCAAATCAACGCTGATTTGGCTGATTTGAAAAAACGTGCTGTATATGATCCTACTGATACAGATGCAGATGGTGTTATTGATGCACTTGACCAAGAAAAAGATACACCTTCTGGTGCTCGTGTTGACACTCGTGGTGCTGCTTTAGATAGCGATGGTGACGGATTGGCTGATTACAAAGATAAAGAGCCATTCTCTCCTGTAGGTTTTAAAACTGATGCTCAAGGTGTTGCTCAAGTTCCTAAGCCTAATTACGCAACTGAAGCAGATGTTGACCGTATCGTTGACGCAAAATTAGCTAAGATGGTAGCAACGATGAATACTACTCCAAAAGGTGGTGCGGGTGTTGCTGATTGGTTTTTACCTATGATTCACTTCGATTTCAATAGTGCTAAAGTGAGAGATGGTGAATATGGTAGCCTTGCATCTGTTGCATCAGTGATGAAAAGCAATCCAGGGCTCTCAATTGTAGTTACAGGTGCTACTGATAAAGTTGCTGGTGACGGATACAATCAAGGTTTGTCTTATCGCCGTGCAGAAAGTGCTGTTGATGCTTTAGTTAAGCGTTTCGGTGTTGACCGTAGCCGTCTTATCTTAAACTATAATGGTGAAAACCAAACCCTTATTCCTACAAGTGCTGCAAGCTACATGAACCGTCGTGTAGAATTCAAAGTAGCTCAAGGTGAAACTGAAATGGCAGCTCCAGCGGGTGCTATGAAGAAGAAGTCTTACAAAGGCAATAAGTCTGGTTATTAATATAAATAGCTTACTAATAAAAATAAGGGCTCTTCATACCGAAGAGTCCTTATTTTTTTGCGAATATGTTGACACCTCAATAATTGTCAATTGCAAGCATAACCAATGTGCATCCTATCTGTGTTTCTATTCCTTTCTCTTTTGCTAATCGAATCAACTCAAAATTTTCGGTACCTGGATTAAAAATTATCCTTTTAGGTTTTAATGAAAAGATATAGTCGTAGTAGGGCTTTTGATTTTCAGGATTAAGGTATAAAGTGACTGTATCAATGCCTTTATACTGAGGGGTATCATTAGCGATTTGAATGCCTGCTATCTCACCTTTTTTTATCCCTACGGGCAATACTTCATGCCCTTTTTTATCAAGCTGAATGGTTGCTTTGTATGAATATCTTTCTGGGTTTGTACTTGCTCCAAGCACTAATGTCTTTTTCATATTTCAATAAATTTGTATTATGAACAAAAAACGCCATCAAGAAGTTTCTCAATGGCGTTTTTAGTATAGACTCTTCAGGTTTTATTAAACTAATAATCTGATTGGGTCTTCTAAAATTCCTTTCAGAGTTTGTAAGAATTGAGCACCAGTAGCCCCATCTACTACACGGTGGTCGCAACTTAAAGTCACTTTCATCATGTTACCCACTACGATTTCACCATTTTTAACAATTGGCTTTTGAATAATTGACCCTACTGCTAATATACATGAATCTGGAGAATTAATAATAGCTGTAAACTCTTCAATGTCAAACATTCCTAAGTTAGAAATAGTGAACGTACTGCCTTGCATTTCAGGTAATTGAAGTTTATTTTCTTTCGCTTTGCCCGCTAATTCACGTACTTCTGTACTAATTTGACCCAATGATTTCATGTCTGCATGACGGATAACAGGTACAAAAAGGCTTTGACCTACTGCCACTGCCACACCTACATTGATATGATTGTTCTGACGGATAAAATCTGTCATCCAAGATGAATTAATGACTGGGTGTTTTCTCAATGAAGCGGCAACTGCTTTTACTACCAAATCATTGAATGAAATCTTTGCTGGTGCAGCTACCTCATTCAATTTAGGGCGTAATTCAACGGCTTTATCCATGTTGATTTCCATCGTAAGATAGAAATGTGGCGCGGTAAACAAACTTTCACTCAAACGGCGTGCGATTGTCTTCCGCATACTTGTGAGTGGCATATCTTCAAAACTGTCGCTGCCAAATGAAGCGGAGGCTACCGCAGGTGCAGCTTTTGCGACCGCAACTGGTTGTGGAGCAGCTGGAGTTGGCTGAACGCCCTTAGATATAGCTTCTTCTACATCTCGCTTAACTATTCTACCGTTATCGCCACTGCCTTGAACATTTTGGATAGGGATTCCCGCTGAGCGAGCAATTTCTTTAGCCAACGGCGAAGCAAATATACGACTGCTGTCGTGTGTCTCTGCAGGAGCTGGTGCTGCTACAGTTGCGGCTGCCACAGGTGTAGGGACTTCCGCTTTCGGTGCTGGAGTTGTTCCATTATTGGTATTTACTGCTGCGGGTGCTGCTGCGGCGCTTCCGCCAAGTAGATGCTCGTAAGCTTCTCCAGCCTCACCAATAACAGCGATGGGGGCACTTACCACCAACTTGCCGCCTTCAGGGACGCCGATATATAAAAGTGTTCCTGATTTAGGACATTCAAAGTCCATTGTCGCTTTATCAGAGTTAATTTCTGCTAAAAGGTCGCCTTTTTCAACCTTGTCACCTACTTTTTTATGCCATGCTACAATTTCGCCTTCTTCCATTGAGTCACTCAGGCGCGGCATTAATATTACTTCAGCCATATCAATTTTTCTTTTGGTTGATTATAGAATTTTATTACTTCTAAGTTCTACGCAAAGATAATGTATAGATAACACAAACTAATAGCTTACGTTCAAAAATTACTTTATCTCAACTCATTTTTAAAATAATTGGCTTTATTGACATCTGATATAGCTTTTATCTTAATTTTGTAAAAAATTAAAATATATGATTGAAACGCCTCGCTTAAAGTTAATTCCCTTTGATGACGCTATTTTTCAAGCTCTTTTTGAAAATGATATGCCACTTTTAGGGCAATTACTGGACGTGAAAACCCCTAAAATGTGGACAACATACTCTGATGCGCTGGATGTTTTGCCTTTTTTTTATGAATCATTTAGAATGAATGGAACGGATTGGGCAAGTTATTTCACGATTCATCGTGTTGATAAAATATTATTGGGCACTTGTGGCTTCAAAGGTGCGCCAGATACTGAGGGGGTAGTTGAGATTGGTTACGAAATGCACGAAGATTACCGTCTGCAAGGCTTGACCACTGAAGCAGCACAAGCGTTGATAGATTTTGCTTTTCGCTCGCCCCTTGTTAATATGGTTAGAGCGCACACGATAAGTTTTACCGATAACCCCTCAGTATCTATATTAAAAAAGTTGGGTTTTGAGTTGATTGGGCTTTTTAATGACCCCGATGATGGTGAAATTTGGCGCTGGGAAATATTGAAAAATAGAGTTGCTTTTTAGCATAAATTAGAATATCACTATATTGTGAATTTTAATAACAGTTAGCACTATTTGTTTATAAATTTAAAAGAAATAAAAAGTGGTATTTTCATCTAAACTTGTAGAAGATGCAGTGAATGCTTTTGCGTCGCTGCCTGGGATAGGGCGCAAAACGGCTCTTCGTTTGGTACTTCATTTGGTCAAGCAACCCAATGAAAGCACGGAATTATTTGCTAATGCCCTTTTAAAAATGCGGTCGGGCATTAAAACTTGTGGAACGTGTCATAATTTATCCGATGCTGACTTATGCAGCGTGTGCGCTGATATGCGCCGTGAACGCTCAACTGTTATGGTAGTAGAGGGCATTCGTGATGTGATGGCAATCGAAGAAACTGGGCAATTTAGGGGACTTTATCATGTTTTAGGCGGCGTTATTGCACCAATCGAAGGCATTGGTCCCCAAGATTTGAATATTGATTCATTAATGGATAGGGCGTCGCAGGGCGAAATTAAAGAAATAATTATGGCTATTTCACCCACAATTGAAGGCGAAACCACCATTTATTATATCTCTAAAAAGCTCTCATTGCATGATGTCAGGATTACTACTTTGGCTCGTGGTATTAGTTTTGGGGGGGAATTAGAGTATGCCGATGAGGTAACGTTGGGTCGCTCAATTGCTTCTCGCATACCATATAAAATGAATAATGACGATTAAAAATCATATTTCAAACAGATTTTTTATAAAAAACGGCTTCCATACTGAGGGGGTCGTTTTTTATTTCAATAAAATAATCAATAAAATAATCAATAAAATCAACTTTCCTTTAAGTTAAAACCCTCTTAATTCCCATATTTTATCCGTTAATATTTGTTAAAAAGGGCATCTATTCAGTTAATCAACCGTTAAGAGTGGCATCCTTTATTTGTATGAAGAGTCTCTAAGTCATATTTTAGTTTTAATATTAAAATATAGATATTTGTACTTGGAAAACCAATTCGATTAACCACCTAAATTTTGGACGTTATGAAAAAGTTACGTGTTATTTCAGCTTATTTTTTCTTATTTTTATTCATGGTTTCATGCAAATCCCCTCAAAAGCTGTACGAAAAAGGGGACTATGATGGCTCTATCCGATTAGCAGTTGACCGTCTTCGTAAGAAAAATGTAGATGAAGACGATGTGAAAACGCTTGTGGAAGCATTCAATTACATCAATTCTCGTGAAGCAGATAGATTGACGCGCCTCCGTGCAGAGCAACGCACCGACGAAAAATGGCGTGAAATATACGATTTAGCGAATAAAATCCGTACGCGCCAAGACCTCGTAAAGCCCTTAACGGACTTCGATGACCAAAAATATTATGGTCATTTGGCTGATTTGAAATTCACAAATGTGGATTATGCTATTTCAGAATCCCGAGATGGTGCAGCCGAAGCTTTTTATAAAAAAGGCGTTGAAAACCTAACAAGAGCCCGCAATGGCGAACGCCTCAGAGCGCGTGATGCTTTCAATGAATTTAGCAATATTAGTAATTATTATTCGACTTATAAAGATGTGGCGACACTCAAAGAAGAAGCGACCCGTTTGGGGATAAATCACGTATTTTTTACAGTTTTAAATGACAGTCGCGTGCTTTTACCACCTGATTTTGATAAAGGCTTAAAGAGCCTTTTTGTGCGGGATTTGAATACACAATGGGTGAAATACCATACTTTTAAGGAAGAAAGCCTGCGTTATGAGTATGATATTGTCGCTCGGATAACTCGGATTGACGTTGGCCCTGATGCTCTTGACCGTTCGCAACATATTGAAGAGGCACAGGTAGAAGATGGCTTTGAAAATACTTACGACGAAAATGGTAAAATTAAAAAAGATACGGCTGGTAAGGAGATAAAAATAGCTAAATTCAAAAAAGTAAGAGCCGACGTTTTTGAAATTAATCAGCACAAAGAAGCCCGTGTTTTTGGTTATTTGGAATATTACGATAATCGCACTAAGGAAAAAGTGTTGAGTACACCGATGGAATCAACGGCTGTTTTTAACCACAATGCAACCCGTTTTGAAGGTGACCGCCGTGCTTTATCCAAAGAAACTCTACGCCGCTTGGGTGGCAGCACAGTACCTTTTCCAAATGACGAGGAAATATTGATGCTGGCATCAGAAACGATGAAAAATAGGGCAAAAAGCATCATTGATGATAACAATTATATTGTGATTAAGTAATCTTCCGTGTTTGGTTTATCGTATTTCGGGTTTCGTGGTCGAAATACGATAAACGATTTGATATCTGTAACTGCTTAACTGACAACTAATAAAAGCGACTTCTGTACTGAGGGGTCGCTTTTATTTTTATTTTTGCTGTATGAAACTATCGGTCATTATTGTCAACTATAATGTGAAATACTTTTTGGAGCAGGCGTTGCTTTCGGTGCGCATGGCTTCGGAGGGTATGCTCGTGGATGCGTGGGTGGTGGATAATAATTCTACGGACGGTTCGATGGCGATGGTGCGTGAAAAATTTCCAGAGGTGCAATGTATTGAGAATACCGAAAATGTCGGTTTTTCAAAAGCCAATAATCAAGCTATTCTGCAATCAAAAGGGGAGTATGTATTGCTCTTGAATCCCGATACGGTCGTTTCAGAGGATACTTTTCACAAATGCGTGGCATTTATGGATGCTCATACTGAGGGGGGCGGTTTGGGTGTCAAAACAATTGATGGAAGTGGTGCTTTTTTGCCCGAATCGAAGCGGGGTTTCCCTTCGCCGTGGGTGGCATTTTGTAAGTCATTTGGTTTGTCGGCTTTATTTCCACATTCGCCACTTTTTAATTGGTATTATTTGGGGCATTTGAGTAAGGATGAAACGCATGAATGTGAGGTTTTGGTGGGTTCATTTATGCTTATACGAAGGTCGGTTTTAGATAAAATCGGCTTACTGGATGAAGCCTTTTTTATGTATGGTGAAGACATTGACTTGTCGTATCGTATTGTAAATGAAGGGTTTAAGAATTATTATTTCGCTGATACGAATATCATTCACTATAAAGGAGAATCCACTAAAAAAGGCAGTTTGAATTATGTCCGAGTATTTTACGGAGCGATGGTAATATTTGCTAAAAAGCATTTTCAAGGTCAAAAAGCGACTTTATTTATTGCTTTGATGCAGGTAGCGGTCTGGTTTCGGGCAGGTTTGACGCTGTTGTCGGGTGTTTTTAAAAGGGTCAATTTATTCATCGTAGATGCTATTTTGATATTTATTGGGTTATATTTATTAAAAGATTTTTGGTCGATTTATTATTTTAAAAATGAAAATTATATACTGCCCACATTTCTTTATGTCAATACGCCCTTGTACATAACTATTTGGTTATCAAGTATTTATTTCAGTGGTGGGTATGATAAACCCGCTTCGATGCGTCGGATACTGAGGGGGGTAGTGGTTGGGACGGTTGTGCTTTCGGCAGTTTATGGATTTTTGGATATGAGTTTACGGTCGTCTCGGATGCTCATCGTTTTGGGTGCGGTTTGGACAGCGTTGAGCATTCTCGTGTCTCGTTTTTTAATTCATTTTATTAAAAATAAAAATCTGAGACTTGGTACTGAGGGGTTAAAAAACTTGCTAATCGTTGGCTCATCGTCAGAGGTGGATAGAGTCAAGATGCTGTTGTCACAGGCTCAAATTGTAAAAAATATCATTGGTTGGGTATCGCCAAATACTGTTAATGATGATGAACAAAATCTTGGAAGTGTTCAAGATTTGGATAAAATTGTTGATGTTTTTAAAATACAGGAAATAATATTTTGCTCACAAGATATTCAAAATCAATTGATTATCAATTGGATGGAGCGATTGGGTACGGCTGTGGAGTATAAAATTTTACCTGAAAAAAGCAACAGCATTATTGGCAGCAGCAGTAAAAATACCAGTGGCGAATTATATACTTTTGAAACGCAATTCAAAATTGCTTCTCCGATGAACAGGCGTAACAAACGGGTTTTTGATATTTTAATCTGTTCTTTAACAATCATTTTAAGCCCCATTTTAATATTCAAATTCACCTTTTTTACCACTATTTTTAAAAATTGGCTCAGCGTTTTTATAGGTAAAAAAACGTGGATTGGATACTCAAAAGGCAATTTTAGGCTTTTACCTGAAATTAAAGAAAGTGTTTTTCCTATTTTTAAAGAAACAGAATTGGGTAATTTGAATATTAAAACGCTCGAAAAACTCGATTTTTTATACGCTAAAGACTATGATGTGTGGCAGGATTGGGTGGTTTTAAAAAATAATATTTGAAAAAATAGAGTGCGGAACTGGAGTTCCGCTATACGAAAAACGACCCCTCAGTACGAAGGGTCGTTTTTTATTTATGACAAACTGTCGCCTATTGAGTATCGTCTTTTACCTAAAAATTACATATCAAAAAGCGCTTCAATTGAGCGATTCTCGTGGGTATTGCGGATAGCACGAGCGAAAAGTTTAGCCGTAGAAATCACTTTTATTTTATCAGATTTTCTCTGCAAAGGAATGGTATCGCACACAATTACCTCGGTGAGCATTGATTTTTCGATGTTGTCATAAGCTTTTCCGCTTAAAACAGGATGGGTTGCCATCGCTCTCACGCTTTTTGCTCCTTTACTCATGATGACTTCGGCAGCTTTGCAAAGTGTGCCCGCTGTGTCTATCAAGTCGTCAACTAAGATAACATCCATGCCTTCCACGTCACCAATGACGTTCATTTCGGCAATTTCGTTGGCTTTTTTACGGTATTTGGAACAAGTGACGAAATCACGTTCCAATATGCGGGCAAAATTCCGCGCCCGTTTCACGCCACCCAAATCAGGTGAAGCAAAGAGGACATTGCTAAGGTCGATATTATCTTTCAGATAATTCACAAATATGGGCTCACTTTTCAAGTGATCAACGGGAATATCAAAGAAGCCCTGCAATTGATCAGCGTGCAAATCCATCGTCATCAAGCGACTAACGCCAGCTGCTTCGAGCATATTGGCGATTAACTTGGCTGAAATGGGCACACGCGGCTTGTCTTTTCTATCTTGTCGAGCGTAGCCAAAATACGGAATCACAGCTGTGATGTAGCCAGCCGAAGCGCGTTTGGCAGCATCAATGAGGAGC
>JANMYC010000558.1:0-3675 GCA_031381715.1 Saprospiraceae bacterium | reverse complement strand
TGTTTTCAAAACGTCTTTATTCTGAGCACTTATTGCAAGGCTCAAACCCATAAAGAGGATAGGAAGTAAGGTTTTTTTCATGATGAATTGATTTTATTTAACTGATTGAGAATTAATATGTTGTAAGGAATTGCTTCTTTTCTATTTCACCCTGAATTTATCTCCTTCCTTTTTCAAACCGCCTTCATCGAGCATAAAACCGATGGTTTGAATGACCTTTGTGCGTTGTTTTTCAGAAAAAGAATCGGCTATTTCTTTTAAACCCAGCGGTTCGCGTTTGAGCAAACGGCTGATTTTTTCTTTAAAAATATCGAAATCATTGCTATCCAATTCCTCTTTGCTTTTATCAATACAGACGTCGCAAATGCCACAGGATGCAGCATCCGTTTGTCCGAAATAATGTAATAATTGTTGCGAACGACAGATGCTCAATTCAGCGTATTCAATTGCTTTTTTAAGCCGAAATTCAGCCCGCTTTTTACGAAACATATATAAAGTATAATCAATCGTAAGGTGTTGACTGTCAACTCTATCTCTTAAAAAAGTCAGTTGTGGTTTATCTTTTTTAGGGCGAAAATCAATGATTGTATCCAGATGAAAACGATGCAAAATTTTCTCTAAATCCATCACCGACATCCTCAAAAATTGCGCAAATCGTTGTTCATTAAACTCCACATAATCGTTCATCACGCCTTGAAATGCCCTTAACATGGCTTTAATTATTTTATCAACGTCCTTGTGTTTTAATTCATAATCATAGAGCGTTTCTCGATTCACAATCACTTTCATACTTGAGGAAATGAACACCCCCTCAGTAAAACTCACCCAACCGTCTTGTTCCAAGACTTTCAAACACGCATAAGTTTTAAGGGCTTCTAATTTAAAACGCTCGGAGAAATCAGTGATATTAAAATCATAACTTTCACTCAAACCGCCACCAACTGCCAACTGCAAATAACTCCCCAGTGCCTCATAAGTACGGCGAATATCCTTCATATCGGGATAACCCATCTCAAATTGATAGGTCAAATTCGCTGCATCAAGTTTATTATAAAGTAAAACGCTGAACGACTTTTGAGCATCTCGCCCGCCACGCCCCGCTTCTTGAAAATAAGCCTCCATCGAATCCGGCAAATCCATGTGGATAACTGAACGCACATCGGGCTTATCAATCCCCATTCCGAAGGCATTGGTGGCGACTATGACCCGCGTTTTATCCGTAATCCAAGCATCTTGTTTGGAATTGCGCTCATCGGGCGATAAGCCAGCATGATAAAAGTCCGTTTTTATACCTTTTTGTAGTAAAAAATGCGCTAATTCCTTAGTTCTTTTCCTATTTCGGACGTAAACAACGCTGCTTCCTTGGATTTTTTGCAGAATTTCGAGCAATTTCGCTTCTTTGTCTTCAACGTTTCTGACCACATAGGCGAGGTTTTTTCTATTAAAATCCTGTTGAAATATCCTTAAATTTTTAGTAGCGTCTGGTTTGAATTCCAATTTTTCACAAATATCTTTCACCACATCGGGCGTAGCAGTCGCCGTTAAAGCCAACACAGGTACATTCCCCAAATGCTGCCGAATATTGGCAACTTGCAGATAAGACGGGCGAAAATCATAGCCCCATTGACTCACACAATGCGCTTCATCAATGGCTAAAAGATTGACTTTCATGCGTTTAATGCGCTCTTTGGCTAATTCAGTTAGGAGGCGTTCGGGTGAGAGGTAGAGAAATTTGAGCCCACCATAAACGGCATTGTCCAATATTCTATCAATATCTTTGTAGTGCATGCCCGAATAAATGGCTGCCGCTGATATTTCCCGTTTTTTCAGATTTTCAACTTGGTCTTTCATCAAAGCAATTAGCGGAGAGACGACGATGCACACCCCCTCAGTACACAGGGCTGGTATTTGAAAACAAACGCTTTTCCCACCACCAGTGGGCAATAAAGCAAGCGTATCCTGCCCATCCAAGACGGATTGGATAATGTCGCGTTGCAAAGGTCGAAAGTTATCGAAACCCCAATATTGTTTCAGAATGGACTCAGGTGTAGTCATAGATAGTTGGGCTAAAATAACCGATAATTTCTTTTTTAAGTCGGCTCTCAAAATTACAGAAAATTCTACGCTTCGCTCCGTATTTTCTGAAATTTTAACCCCGACAGAAATTATCGGCTATTTCTTTACGCCTGCTAATGACAAAATTAATAAAAAGGCTCTGATACTGAGGGGCCTTTCGTAATTTTATGTTAAATAATACATATCAACTTAGATGAACCGTTAAAATAACGTTTAAATTTTATAGTCACCCAACCTTTTTACTCATAAAAGTTGTCTTCGGATATGTTATAGTTTTTATTAAAAATCAAAAAAATCGTGTCATGAAAACATTAAATTATTTTTTTATTCTCGTTTTTAGCCTTGCTCTTTTCAATAGTTGTGAAAAAGAACAAGTGAATACTCCCGCAAATGGTAATATTCAATTTAATAATTTGGCGGTAGGTCAGAAGAGCATCTATATAGGTTTTAAATCCAGAATGCCCTGGTCAGATTCAGATACTGCCTACAAACCCCTGAATGATACCCTTATTTTGACCATTATTGAAAAAAATGATACGGGTTTTAGAGTAAAAGAAGAAAGGACTGATGTTTCATTTAAACCTTCCTTTTACTATTTTAAAATAGTTGGAGACAGCCTTTTTGTAAAACCGTCGATAACGGATTATGTAAACAGTTCCGTGTTGATAGGTGGTCCCAAATCGTTCGTTTTAAAAAACAATGGACTATCCAAATATACGGTTAATAGATGGAATGTGCTCAAAGATGTTTATTCTTTAACGGGATTTGGTATTTTAAACGATGTGACTATTTTAAATAAAAAATATGAAACTACGCTGATGTATCATAATCCCAATGCCATGGTTTTTGATGGTCAAGCCTATACGCGCATTTATACCCCCGAAGATGGTTTTCTATGTTTTGAAGCATTAGGTGGATTTGCCCCGTTTGGTACTATTTTTTATCTCACACCTTATTTTGTAAGATAGGCTAATGTCGAATATTTCAATTATTTAGCTTTGTTTTCAATTGAAAAGGAGGCTTTATAATCTGTACTTAAAAAATACGATGGAAACGTTGAGGGCATATTTTGCGTTGTATTAAGAGTAATATTGAATATCACTCAAAATAAAACTCTCCTTTATGAAGAAAATGTTTTTTATGCTGTGTTTTTTTACTTCGCTTTATGTGGTTTTTCAAGCGTGTAAAAAAGAAGAAGCTGAATCGGGTAAAACAAATAGCGATTACACCAGTGCTGCCGATTGTACAGGTTCAACGCCTACTTACACAAAGGATATAAAACCCATTTTTGATGCTAAATGTGCCACATCGGGTTGTCATGCAGCCGTAAACCCAGCTCATGGATTGAATTTGACAACTTATGAAGTATCTAAACGGGATTTTAATGCGCACGCTTTTTTGTGCTCTATCAATCAAGATTCAGGTTGTGATAAAATGCCCCAAGGCGGGAGTAAATTAGCAGCTGATGATATCAAAAAAATTACTTGTTGGTCTAAGAATGGTTTTGCTCAATAGCCGTTAATTCTACTTTGGCACTCTGGGAAAACCCGTGTCATCCCGATTGTCGGGATGACACGGGTTTTACAGTGCTCAAGTACA
>JANMYC010000552.1:0-2217 GCA_031381715.1 Saprospiraceae bacterium | reverse complement strand
GCCGATTTGTTTCACATCAAAACCAAAGCGGTCATTGAGGTAAATGGGCAACCAGCTGACGAACAGCCACCAAATGGGGTCAAGAAAAAATCGAGATAAAATAATTGACCATGACTGGCGATATTGCAATATTTCACCCATTGTCAAAGCCTTTTCTTCGGCTTGTGTAGTGGTAAAGCCAGCTGATTTTTGACCTTCGAGGATATAATTTTGCTCCGCCTCAGTAATCCAAGGGTGTTTAGTGGGCGCCGCTTTATTGATGAGCCACCACGGAATAATCCATAAAAACCCTAATAAACCAATCAGTATAAAAGTCGTTTGCCAACCGACTGTTGCGTAAAAATATGCAATCAGAGGTGCGCTGATAACCGCCCCCAAGGATGCCCCCGCGTTGAAAATGCCTTGTGCAAACGCTCGTTCTTTTATCGGAAACCATTCGGCATTGGATTTGGCTGCCCCGGGCCAGTTGCCCGCTTCCCCAAAACCCAATAAGGCTCTGAAAATTGAAAAAGAGAGTACGCCTCGTGCCAGAGAATGAATCATTGCAGCGACCGACCATACGGCAATGGACACGACAAAACCCAATCGTGTCCCAATTTTATCATACAATCGACCAGAAAGGCCTTGGCTGATACCATAAGCTATCATAAAACAGGATATGACAAAAGCGTATTGGCTTTTATCCATGCCCAATTCTTTTGAAATGCCGGGCCACATTACCGCCAAAGCATTTCGGTCAATAAAATTAATGACCGTTGCTATGCCTATTAATGTGATTATGAGCCAGCGTAAACCGTTGATTTTCATTTTTTGTAAATTTATAGTTCTGGTATGTGTTTGACTTTTAAGTCATAAATGGCTACTTCACCAAAGTCGTCACAACGTTCTTCTTTCACGATTGATTTTCCCCAACAAGCTGACTGCACGTAAGCACCCGCTTTGAAATAGGCATTGGCATAATCTCTTTCAAGCGTAAATTTTTTCACGCCATTGTAGTAACAATCCGTTTTCCCGTTTTCAACAATAAATTTTACCGTAAAAACAGTTCCTAATTCATAATTTTCTGTGAAAGGCTCAGAATTTACGTCTTTTGGTGAGCCTTTATATCGAGCAAAGAGTTTTTTGCCTTCAAGACGAAAAAAAATAGTGTAGGCTTTATCGTCATGAATTTGCCCTACTACAATTTGCGTTTTTTTTGTTGGCAATTTGAGTACTGCTTGTCGTATTTCCATCTCGTGCCGTCCTGATGTAGATGACCAAGAAGCTTTAATCGGGGTGCCTGAATCGTCAAATTTACCCGTCATTTCACGCAATTCGCTTCTTGGATAGCCCGAATTAGGTGTGTGTGCACCACCGCAATGCGCCCTAAAAATCACCGAAGTATTATCCTCTTTACTCCGAAAATAGGGTTGCAACGTATAGTTTTTTAGTTGCGGTTGATAAATAGGAGCTGCTATACCAGCATTTTCACCCTCCTTCCCATCTTTATCAAAAGGAATGGTCAAGTACCAACGTGACAAATCCAAAATTTCAGAAGGCAATTTTATCTGCTCCAATTCAGATTTATGGATGGTGTTACTTAAAAAAAACAAGCCAAATACACATATAAAATATCGCATCCTATTCATTTTAAAAATTTATAAAAAATCTTCCCGCATTGGGCTAAAAACGTCAATCAAAACACCCGCTTCCAAACAGACGCAACCATGCACTAAATTGGGTGGAATAATGAAAGCATCGCCCCCCCTCAGTATTTTCTTATTGCCATCAATACTCACCTCAAAAGCACCGCTTTCTACGTGCGTTATTTGACTGTGGTAATGATGATGTAAAGTGCCAATTCCGTCTTTTGAAAACTCAACCCGTACCAACATGAGTGAATTATCTTAAGCCATAATTTTACGGCGCACACCTTCGCCCACTGTTTGCCATTGGATGTCGGTATTTTTAATAAAAACATCTTTAATTTCCATGCTTCTGAATTATGTTAATGTTCTATAACTATTTCGTTTTATTTAAAAAAAGCCTTCGGGAAGCCCTATAATTGGCTTCCCATGGCATATATGTTTAAGAATGTATAACTTCAAGTTGCTAGTTAGAGCAATATCGTCCCTACGGGACTACAGGTCGGGGCTTAATATTATTTCTACCGATATTCAGTGCCTAACGGCATTTTTTACTCGAATAAAAAGTGCCGTTAGGCACTGAATATCGGTA
>JANMYC010000530.1:0-12059 GCA_031381715.1 Saprospiraceae bacterium | reverse complement strand
CATCATATCTTTTTTACCCTTTTTTGTCGTTACGATGATAACACCGTTGGCAGACCGTGCGCCATAAATACCAGCCGAGGCATCTTTTAATACTTCAATACTTTCAATGTCGCCTTGATTGAGATACTCAATTCCGCCGTTGATAGGTACGCCATCCACTACGTAAAGCGGTTCAGAATTATTAATGGAGGTAGTTCCTCGAATCCGCACTGTTGCTCCACTGCCCGGTGCACCTGAGTTTGCGGTCACGCGCACGCCCGAAGTTCTACCCGAGAGGGATTGTTCTATACGCTGCACAGGCATATTTTCAAGGTCAGATGCACGTACTTTTGAAATAGCTCCCGTGACGACACTTTTTTTCTGCGTACCGTAACCCACAACGATCACTTCATTCAATACATCAGAACTCTCAAGCGTGACATTAATTACTGTTTTATTGCCTACGGCAACTTCCTGTGTTTTGTAGCCAATAAAAGAACAGCTTATAATAGCATTTTTACCACTTATTTTAAGAGAAAAATCACCGTTTTCATCTGTGATTGCGCCATTTTGAGTGCCTTTTTCAATAATTGATGCACCAATTAAACTGCCACTTACATCACTCACTTTGCCCGTAATAGTTGTTGTATTTTGGGCTTCAATTATAGAAAAAGAGAATATCAAAAGCAGGGCTAAGCTGTATTTTATATATGCCATAATTTAGTTTATTTTAAAAAAAATCATACGTGAGGGGCAAAATGATACCCCTCAGTATTTGAATGATTTTCATGCTTTTTATTAATGTTGTATCACGACTTTTTGCGTTTGCATTATTTCACCCGCACGAACAGCTACGATATATAAACCATTTGGAAGGTTTTTTGTCGAGATTGTTGTTTGATTACTGCTCAGTATTTGTGTTAAAACAGCTGCTCCTGAAGTATTCATCAGGGTCAATGTTTTTGTTTTATTGAGCGGTTCAGATGCCATTTCTACGGTTAAAAGTTCGTCAGATACTGAGGGGTATGCTTTGAATAAATTATTAACCAACAGTATATCACTTGTACCCGTTGTTGATTTGTAGAAATAAACATTGTCCACAAAAACGGTGGATGCCGAAGATGAAATAACCAATTGTGCCATGCTTGCCTTAGCTTTCAAACCCGTAAAACTACTGAGGGGTATGTCAAAACTTATCCATTTGCCTGTTGCAATAGCAGGCGCGCTTGTTGCGGTATAAGCCAATTCGTGCTCCGAATCATCGCCACCACCAAAAGCGTTATTTGCCCCAAAATCCACCAATTTTATCTTGAAATTAGTTGCATCAGGCGACCAAATATCCATGCGGAAATGGGTCATATCTTTTGCATTGACTGTTTTTGAAACGAACTCAATGCCTGCAAAAACAAGATTTGTATATTTTCTCGTGGAATCATTGGTACCGATGACAAAATTACTCACATCCGCATTATCCCAAACCGCTGACCATGTGTCAACTGGCACGTTGGTGTAAGCATTACTAAATAATGAAATCACATTGGCTGCAGCTTGTGTAGGTGTAGGGGCTGACGTTGTTGGATTAGTAGGAACAACAGCCACACTTTTATAGAAATAAACATTATCCACAAAAACAGTAGCCGTTGAAGAAGATAAAATCAACTGCGCTAATTTCGCTTTTGCTTTCAAACCCGTAAAATTACTGAGGGGTATGTCAAAACCGACCCATTTGTTTGTCGCCACTGCAGGGTTTGTTGTTGGCGTATAAGACAATTCATGTTCACTGTCATCACCACCGCCAAATATGCCATTGGCACCAAAATCCACTAATTTTATTTTAAAACTTGTAGCATTAGGCGACCAAATATCAATATGAAAATGGGTCATATTCGTTGCATCAATGGGTTTTGTCGTAAATTCAATCCCTGCAAAAATGAGATTTGTGTATTTTCTAATACTGTCACTCGTTCCAATCACAAAATTGCTCACATCGGCTTGATCCCAAACAGCAGACCATGTATCCACTGGCACGTTGGTATAAGCATTACTAAACAGTGAAATGACGTTCGCTGCCAATGGTGTAGGAGTAGGAGCCGCCGTTGCGGGATTTGTGGCAGCAGCAACATTGACTGTCAATGTACCTGTTGCGTTTACAGTACCTAATTTACCTGTAATCGTTGTCGTACCTGCGGCAACAGCAGTACCTTGACCCGCAGCACTTACCGTTGCAACAGCCGTGTTAGAGCTTGTAAAAGTGAAATTAGCCGCTGCAATTGACAAAGATTGATTAACACTATTGACAGGCACTGTAGCTGCAGTACCATTGATAGGGAAATTTGCTCCTATTAAAATATTCACCGTCTCAGTAGCCATAGCTGGGGCAAACGTACCAATAACACCTGATGCAAGTGTTTCATATTGGATATCATCGAACCAAATCGTGTAAGCGCCCTCTTCTGCACCTTCAGCAAAATGGAATAAACCCGTTTCAGCCGTCAATTTAGAGGCATTAGGGATAGGGATAATGTACTTTTTCCATGTTGTGGTGAGTGCAATAGCATTCCATTCCGTTTGGAAAGTGCTTGTAGTAGCGTTATTGCTTAACCCTGCTACATTGAGCGCTTTAGCAGCAGAAGCTTTCGCCCAAAAACTGACCGCATTATAAGCCGTTAAATTTTGCGCCATTGCTGCTTTCAATGCACCACCTGTATAACCGGCCGCAGGTACAACCACTTTCAGGGAAGATGTACCAGCGTTTTTCTCGGTGTTGTCAATCGAAATTGCATTGACAGAGCCACCAAACTCAGCAAACGTGACGCCTGTTGCGTAATTATCGGTAAACACTGCTTGAGCGAAAGTGACACTTTTGAAAGCTATTAAAAGACCAATAGCCAATGTCCATTGAGTTAATTTTTTCATCATCCTTGTTGATTTTTAAAATGTAAAAAATATTTTGTCTTAAACAAGCGTTGCTTGCGATTGTTTGGCAAATATGTTACAAATTAAAATATTATGATGAAATTTAAGCAAGACAAAAACAAGACAGGCTCAAAAACCTCTTAAATATTCATCTAAGTCTTCTTCAACGGATAAGCTCAAACGCTTTTTCAAACGGTAGCGGCTTTTTTCAACGCCCAATACGGAGATATTAAGCAACGCCGCCATTTCTTTATTACTCATATTGAGGCGCGTGAGGGCGCACATGCGGAGGTCGTTTTGGGTGAGTATTGGGTGCTTTTTAAGTAATTCTGTTGTGAAATTCTGATTAATTTGGTCAAAATAAAGGGTAAATTGTTCCCAGCTTTTTTCACCCTCTATTTCTGTTTTCAAGGTCATTTTTAAACCCCTCAGTAATTTGTTTTTATCATCCCCATTGGCATTACGAATCGCCTCTAACTCTTCATTGAGGGCAATGAGGATTTCATTTTTATGAGCCGTCTGAGCCGCTTTTGACATCAGTTCGGAATTTTTAGATTGAATTTCATCTACCAATTTTTCATTTTGCAATTGCAAAAAAGCTTGCTCGGAAGCCAATTTTTCATTCGTAAGTGTCAATATTGCTCTTTCTGATTCCAAAACCTTTTGCCGCAAATCCAATTCTCGGCGCTTGGTATAAATCCGTAAAGCCAAGACAGCCAAAGCAGTGAAAGCCATAAATAATAAAAATTTGAACCACCAAGTTTTCCAAAAAGGCGGGGCTATCACTATTTTCACGGTCTTTTCATCGCTCCAAACGCCATTATTATTTGTACCTTTTACCCTAAATGTATAAGTGCCAGGGTCAAGATTGGTGTAAGTAACCATCCTTTGTTCACCCGTCGTGCTGCGCCAGGTATCATCAAAGCCATCCATTTTATAGGCATATTGATTTTTTAGTGGCTCCGTAAAATCTAAAGCTGCAAATTCAAATGAAAAGGCGTTATCATAATATGAGAGCGGAATTTCAGCCACTTCTTCAAGGTTTTTTGCTAAAATCGTACGGTTATCTGCCAACCTTCCGACGGGCACACTTTGGTTGAAAATTTTAAAATCCGTTAAAACGACTTTGGGCTTTTTATCAAAAAACTGCACATCTTTGGGTCGAATAAGGGTCAAACCATTGATACCCCCAAAGTACAATACCCCCTCAGCATCCAGCACCATAGCCGATTGATTGAACTGGTTGGCATTAAAAGACGGATTACGTTGAAAATCAAAATTTAAAAATTCCTTTTTTTCAACATCAAAACGGCTTATCCCTTTGAATGTACTTATCCATAAATAACCACTTTTATCCTCTAAAATACCCATTACAGCATTGGAAATCAAACCATTTTGGCTTGTAAAATGCTCAAATTGATTGTCTTTACCCAGCCAAAGATTCAAACCACCGCTTTCAGTGCCTACCCACAAACGGCCTTTCGTGTCTTGAAAAAGGCACCGGATATCATTGGCAGAAAGGCTCTGAGGCTTACTGTTTTCTTGAATAAAATGTGTAAAATGCCCCGTTTTTCTATTTAAAAGATTCAAACCTGTAGTATTGGTGCCGACCCATACGCTTTTACCATTATCCACAAGCACCGTTATCACATCATCGCTCGAAATACTGAGGGGGTCATTGGGATTGTGGCGGTATTGCTGAAAGGTTTGTGTTGAGGTATTTAAAAAATTCAAACCACCCCCTAAAATACCTAACCAAAGGTTGCTACTATCTCCTTCGGCAATGGACCACACATTATTACCACTGATACTGAGGGGGTCATTTGCGCGTGTGCGAAAATGCTTGAAACTGCCGTTTTTTGAATCAAAAAGGCTTAAACCATCATTAAAATAGCCCAACCAAAGCCGCTTTTGGCTGTCTTCAAAAATTGTTTTTACCACATTTCCATAACCCACTGGATTGTTGGGAATGACTGAAAAAAGCATATTTTTCTTATCTAAAACATTCAAACCACCGCCATCTGTACCCACAAATATCCGTCCATCCGTCGTTTTACTTAGGCTCAATACGGAACGGTGGCTGAGCTCTCGAGGCTTATTTCCCGTATGAGTAAAATTTTCAAACGATGTTTTATGGGCTTTAAAAACATTCACACCTCCGTTGTAAGTGCCAATCCAAATGTTCTTATCATGATCGATAAGTATATCTAAGAGAGCATTTGTATTGAGTGTATTAGACGTTTTGGGGTAGTCAAAAACGGTTACTAATTGCGTTTTAGGGTTAAAAACATTCAATCCACCGCCATCCGTTGCCAAGTATAAATCCCCATCAGAGCTTTCAGCAATTCCCATGATGTTATTGGAACTTAAGCCATTTTGTAGCGCAAACTGCTGTATTTGTTTGGTTTTATTGTCAATTTTATACAAGCCAGACCCCTCAGTACCAACCCAAATAGTTCCTTTTTTATCAGCAAAAAGCGTTTTTCTATAACTATCAAAATCAGTATTCCCCGCTTGAGTGGTATGTAATTCCTGAAAGTCTTGTTTGTTATCCTCAAAATAATAAATGCCTTTACCTTTAGTGCCTAACCAGATAACACCATTTTCATCTTGAACGACTTTCGATACGGCATTGTCTTTTAATTGGCTATTTTTATTGTCAAACCGTTTTGAAGTATGCGTTTTAGGGTCAAAAACCAAAACACCTTTATCCATTGTGCCTACCCAAATATGCCCATTTTTATCTTCAAATAGTGTTTTAACCCAACTTTTAGATATTTCTGCAAATGCACTATCGTCTTTTAAATTTTTGAACTGACCCGTGTTACTGTTTCGGATATTTAAACCATCCGTTTGGGTACCAACCCAAATATTGCCTTGCTTATCTTCAAGCAGGCATTGAATACTTTTACCTTGAAAACCCAGAGAATCAGGCTTATTTTGCTTAAAAATTCGGCAATTGTAACCATCATAGCGGGCTAAACCATCTTGTGTACCAAACCATAAAAAGTCATTTTTATCTTGCATCAAACAAAAAACAGTATTATGCGGCAAACCATCAACGATAGTTATGTAGTCAATTTGATTTTTGCTGAGTTGCGCAGTCAAGCAATTGACCCACATCAAAAAGCAAATTAAAAAGCCTAACCGAGCTTGTTTCATCGAGAAAAAATTTATTTTCCTTGTTTTATAGCCAATTTTATTGGACACTTAAAATAAAATCATAAAAAAAGCCAAAGTAGCAAAATTCTGAAAAGCAGTAGAATTAAAGTTTGTAAAATATGCTGTTAAGTTATCAAAAAAAACATTCATGTCTGAAGAAAAATGTATGCCCCCTCAGTATAATTTCACTTTGGCACTTTAGATTTTTATAAAAACCCGTGTCACCGTTTCAGACGGTGGCACGGATTTAAAGTGCTAAAGTAGAAATAAGTGGTTAAATTTAAATAATCGACACAGCTTGGTTCAATTCCGAAACTCGGAATTGAACCAAGTTCTCTTGTAAAATATAGCACATTTAGACATAAAATTTTAACACTTTTTTCACTAAGTCGTTATTTTTTTCTAAATTCGGCACAATAAGAAAATATTATTTGAGGTTATAAGGTTAAATGTTAAAATTTGCCTTTCCTTTGAAACTGCATTACACTTAAATCCTTGAAAATCAATCAGATAAGTTTTTCACTATAATACAAACAATACAACAGTGTCAATTATTCCAATTAGATTCACAAAATCCAACTACGGACTTCTTTTTATTAAAAATACGACAACATCTACTATGAAACAAAAACTCAGTTTCATCCTACTAATTGCCTTTTTCACCACACTCTCAGTTTCGGCACAAAAGACCACAGTTTATACTGAAGCCAATTTAGCCTATAAGCGGGGGATGGATTTTTATGAAAAAGGGATTTACACAGTAGCGCAACAGGAATTTCTCATTGCGCTCACTCAATTACGTCCAGTTCCCGAACCTGAAGCCCGATTACTGAGGGGTAAGGCGGAATTGTACTACGCGAAAGCAGCAGTGCGTGCTGGTCAGCCCAATGGCGAGCAATTGATGCTGGATTACATCCGTGCATACATGCCCGACCCTTTAGCTGCCGAGGCATCCATTGAAATGGGTGATTATTATTTTAATCAAGGCAAACCCGATAAAGCCTTTGAATTTTATAATATCCTCGAAGCTTCTGACTTGGCGCCTTCGCAGCGTGATGAAATCTATTTTAAAAAGGGATACGCTCTTTTTATTCAAAAGAAATTCGCGCAAGCCAAAGGTTTATTGTCAAAAGTAAAAGACCAAGCTGGTTTTAAATATTATAATGAAGCGAATTACTATTATGGTATGTGCGCTTTCTTCGATAATAATCTGGATGATGCGGCTCGTAGCTTCCAACGCATCCAGAGCACTAAGCAATATGCGCCGCATGTACCATATAATTTGGTGCAAATCTACGCGGCTCAAAAAGATTATGATAAGGTACTTCGCGCAGGCTTACAAGCCTTAGAAGACCCTAAAATCAAAAACGCGAAGCAAATCAATCAATTGGTTGGTCAAGCATATTTTGAAAAGAAAAAATACGTGGAAGCTGAAGAATACCTTGCCGAAGGGGCAGATGGAAATAATACCATGCGTGAGGAAGATTTCTATCAATTGGGTTTTTCACAACACCGCAACGGACATTTCAAGGATGCTGCCCCCAATTTAGAGAATTTGAATAGAACCAACTCTAAATTAGGTCAAAATGGTATGTATCTTTTGGGTGATGCTTATATCAGATTGGGCGATAGAGTGCGCGCTAAAAATGCTTTTGCTACCGCAGCCCGTATGAACTTCGACCCCTCAGTACAAGAGGAATCTCAATGGAATTATGGCAAACTCAGCTACGAACTTAAGCAAACGCAAGAGGCAGTAGACGCGCTTCAAGCCATTTCACCGAATAGTAAATATTACACCGAAGCGCAATCGCTTTTGGGTGAAACGCTTTTACAAACGCGTAATTACGATGAAGCCGTAAAAGTGATTTCACAAACGGGCAATAAATCACCTAAATTGCGTGAATCGCTTCAAAAAGCAACGCTTTACCGAGCGATGCAATACTACGAAGCGGGCGATTTAGCGAATGCTAAAATCTATTTTGAACGCTCGCTTCAAGATGCGCCCGATGCCAACGCAAAGGCTACCGCCAATTATTGGTTAGGTGATATCGCTTTTAATCAAAAAGATTATACGAATAGTCAACGGTATATGGGCAATTTCTTAGCTGCTGCCAGAACATTGACCAGTTTGCCTTCTGAATCTTCGGTTCACATGGCGAATTATATTCAAGGGTATAATTTTTTACGTCAAAAGAATTACGAATCCGCTTTAACCAATTTCCAAAATTGTGTTACGGGCATTAAAAAGGAGTACAATCTTATCACCAACGAGAATATTAAAACGCAAATATTAGGTGATGCGACACTCCGTTTGGGTGATTGTTATTTCAAACGCAACCGTTATGATGATGCTATGCGCTATTACGATGAAGCCGTGAATAAAAATTATTCGGGTTTTGTCTATGCATTGTATCAAAAAGGTGTTATTCAAGGCTTAAAAGGCAATAACGTTGAAAAGCTGATTTCTCTTGAAAAGCTCGTGAACAGCTACCCGAATTCAGAGTTTGCGCCGTCCGCTTTACTTGAGTCGGGCATTACGTATCAAAACTTGAATCAATTGGATAAAGCGCAACAAAGCTTTACAAAATTGATTACAAACTATAAAGACAAATCTGATTTAGTCGTTCAGTCATTGCTTCGCCTTGGATTGATTGCTCAAAACAAAGGCAATAATGAAGCGGCTATTTCATACTACAAACAAGTATTTTACAATAACCCATCTCCTACCGATGCCAAAGCATCATTGGAGCGTTTGCAGGATATTTATGTCAATGATTTAGGCAAACCAGATGAGTATTTTGCCTTTTTACAAACAATTCCGGGCTATAATATTGATAATCTTGAAAAGGATAATATCAGTTACCGAGCAGCCGAAGTTCAATATGAGCAAGGCAATTATGAAAAAGCCATTACTGGTTTCACCAATTATTTGAGTAAATTCCCTAATTCGGCAAATACCTTAAATGCGTATTATTTCAGAGGAGAATCCTTTGCTGCGCTCAAACAATTTGATGAAGCCTACACGGATTATGATGCTTTAATTCAAAAAGGCTCATCTAAATATTATGCAAAAGCCCTTGAAAAAGCAGCGTTGATTGCCTACAATCATAAGAAAGATTTCACAAAATCCTACGATTTATACGTCAAAATGGATAAAGTGGCAACTTCCGATGATAAAAGATTTGATGCTGAATTAGGTGCTATGCGCAGCGCTTATCGCTTGAATAAGCCCGATGCAGTTTATGAATTCGCTTCAAAAGTAATGAACAGTTCTTTGGCAACTAAAGATCAAGTGGCAGCCGCCGGTTTTTACCTTGGTAAAATTTCACTCGACCGCAATGAATTGGATAAAGCCCAATCTGCTTTTCAAAAAACCATTCAAAATGGTGCTAATGATGAGCAAACTGCCGAAGCCAAGTATTTGGATGCCGTGGTGGATTACAAAAAACGCAATCTCGATGCAGCTTTGAATAAAGCCGATAAAGCATCTCAAAACAATGTTTATGTGTTTTGGGCAGCAAAATGTATCATCTTACAAGCGGACATTTACGCTGAGAAAAACGATTTATTCAGTGCAAGAGCGGCACTCGAATCTGTTATTGATGGTGTAAAAGAATATCCTGAAATAGTTGCAGAAGCCAAGCTCAAGTTATCCAATCTTGAAAAGAAAGAGAATCAAAAGAGCCGAATCAAAGCGGATAATAACGGCTTAATTGAATTGGATAAAAATGATGGTAACTAATTTTTAATAATGCATTGTTAGTGCTTGTTGCACAACCAAGCACCAAGCACTAACAATTAAGCACCAATGAAACTAGATAATTCTTATGAAAAGTATAAAAAACTGCTTAATAATATTGACTGTTTGTGCCGTAGGTAATCTTTATGCACAACCAGGAGGCAAGCCCACAAACGTGCCAGACCAATCGCAGGACGTTGTTAAAAACTTCGATGCCAAGCTTTTGGAATCTGATAAAGTTAAAATCAATCCTGTGCTGCCGCCCGTGGATACCGCCACGAAAGCGCAAACTTACAACGTACCCAATAAGGTATTGACAGTAGATTATCAGCCGCCTCGTATGCGCCCGATAGCTTTACCTCAACAAAAGCTACCCCCTCAGTATAACGGCTACGCCAAGTTGGGCTATGGCTTCCCGAATTCACCATATGGTGAAGGTGCTTATCGCTACGGCGACCCGAAGCAATACCTAATTGGTTTGAATGTAAAACACCATTCTGCTGAAGATAAAAAGGTGGAAAATCAAGCATTTTCTAAAACGGATATTGAAGCTACGGGTACATTTTATGCCCGTGCTGGCATTGCAGTTGATGCAAAATTATTCAACACCAGCGATGTGTACCACTATTACGGTTACAATGCCATCAGCGACAGTTCTTTTAATAAAGCAGCGGTGAAACAATCGTTTGGGGTATTTGGTGCAGCCATTAAGGCTTATAATTCAGCCCGAACTGTTGCCGATTTCAATTATGGTTTAGGCTTAAACTTTTACAGCTTGGGCGATAACTATTCAAGTAAAGAAACGGATTTCAATATCAAAGCAGAAGCCACTAAATGGTTCAGTGAGAAGCACCCCCTCAGTATGATTATCCGTACCGAGTTCACAAGCCTTGACACCACTGATGGCGGTAAGAAACAGACTTTGAATAACATTTACTTACAACCGAGCTTCACTTTTAAAGGTGGTGCTTACAGTATTAAGTTGGGTGCAAACCTCATTTCGCATGAAGACGTGTTTTATCCAAAACCTGATATTGAAGCGAATTTGAACTTAGCGGGCAATAAATTGGGCATTTTTGCGGGTTGGAGAGGTGATTTCACTAAAAACTCTTACAGAAACTTGGCAAAATACAATCCTTTCATTTATTCACGCCAAAGAATTGAAAACACAGAAGTCAATGAAATTTATGGTGGTATCAAAGGCAGCGTATCCGCTTTTGATTATTCGGCACAAGCTGGATGGAGCGATAATAAAAACCTCGCTTTGTTCCTATCCGATACTACTGATTTGAAACGCCGTTTTAAAGTGCTTTATGATACTGTTAAAATATTCAATATCAGGGCAGCTATCACGATGAAAGTCATCGACAATTTAGAATTGACGGGTACTTTGAGTCAGAATATTTACACCGCTAAAAAGCAAGAAAGAGCATGGGGATTACCTTCCACTGACTTGAATGTAAGTGCAAA
This sequence comes from Saprospiraceae bacterium, assembly GCA_031381715.1. Lineage (GTDB taxonomy): Bacteria > Bacteroidota > Bacteroidia > Chitinophagales > Saprospiraceae > JAAFJT01. The sequence goes on along the minus strand of JANMYC010000530.1, from coordinate 793 downwards.
ATATAAAGTTCTCGACAACCCAAAGAACAATACGATGGCTAATTTAAAAGCCTCGTTATTCGTTCAAAACGGTGTCAATTACATCAATAAAAGTAAAACGGCGGATAGACTCGACCCTCTTTTTGATATCAGCTTTGGTGGTGAAATCTTTTTCTCTAAAAATATCGGAGCCTTCTTCGATGTCAACAATTTATTGAATCTGAAAAGAGAACGCTGGCAAAACTATCCAACCTTCGGGATGAATGTTTTAGGCGGCATTTCTGCAAGGTTTTAATAAATAAAATGCATCTTTAGAAAGTTTTAAAGGGTTTCAAATGGCTAATTATGGTTGTTTGAAACCCTTTTAGGTTGGTACGAATACCCATTTACCCTTTTATATATATTTGAAATATAAAAGCAGTATCAAGTCTTTAGAATAAAAAACCTAACTCTATGAAACTCGGCCTACAACGCATCCGTGAAGCCAAACAAAACGCCCATCATAATGGAATAATTTTCATAAAATACTGGATGTAAACAACGTTATATATGCTTGTTTCTTTGAAAAAAATACTTAACTTTGTTAGACATTTTAGTATTATGGATAATAAAATTTTACAAAAATATAATTATCTGCCCTTAGAATTGCGCAAAGAGGTAGCAGATTTCATAGAGTTTTTGGTGCAAAAGTATCAACAAAAACAGGCTGTTCCTATGCCGCCCAAACGCCCCTCAAATTTTGGCAGCGCAAAGGGTTTAATTACTATGTCTAATGATTTTAATGACCCCCTCGAAGAATTTCAAGATTATGTGT
>JANMYC010000496.1:0-3247 GCA_031381715.1 Saprospiraceae bacterium | reverse complement strand
TGCTATAAATGCCACGCAGCTTTTTAAATTGTATGATACCTTTCCAGAAATTGAACGTTTATTTAGAAAAATATTTGAAGCGGGTTATGTGGATACGGTGAATCGGGTGGAAAGTATTCAATTTCATACCGCCGAAGAACGTTATAAAGCTCTTTTAAAAGAAACGCCCACCGTTTTGCAAAGAGTACCTTTAAAACATATTGCTTCGTATTTAGGTATTACTCAGGTGAGTTTGAGCCGAATTAGGGCATCAGTAAAGTGATTTAAGCAATTTTTCAACCTGAACTCAACCTGAACCTTGCTCGTAATTTGTAAAATAGGCGTTTTTAAGCTTACCTTTCCGCCTGAAGTAATCAATATTCTTAAAATGGATCTTTCAAATCTTAAAACATTTCTCAATGGAAAAGCAAGTATTTCAGACGCAGAGTTTGAGGCAATAATGCCTTTTGTTTATTTGAAAATTTTTAAGAAGAACGAAACGATACTTCGACAAGGTGAAATTTGTTCGTTTGTAGGCTTTCTCAATCAAGGACTGATACGAAGCTATTATTATGACGATAATGGTAAAGAAATCACAACAAAACTTTTTTTTGAAAACTGTCTTTTTACTTATGTTGAGGGGTTTATGGAAAACTCGCCTTCCAACAAATTCTTTGTTGCCATTGAAGATTGTACCGCTTTGATGATAAAAAAAAATAACCTTTTGGCGATTTTTGAGCATAGTCCAAAGTTTGAAAAGATTTTTAATCTTATCATTATGGAAGACCTCAAAAACATCATGCTCGACAATGAAGAAAAACGAAACGAAACACCACAGGCAAGGTACTTAAAATTTCAAAATCAATTTCCTCGGGCTTTTAATAGAATTCCTTTGAAATACATAGCAAGTTATCTCGGCATTGAACCACAAAGCCTTAGTAGAATCCGAAAAAGAATTATTCAAAAATAAGAAAGTAACTTGGGTTCATTTCATTCTCCATACGCACTCATAATTTTGTTGAAAATTAAAAGTCAAAATTATGAATTGGTCAAAAATCATTGGTATTTTATTAGAAAATGCTCGAAATTACTCTGTCATAGCAGGTATTACTTTTCTTATTTTCTATGTTTTTCTAAGAAAGCGGATAGCTTTTAAGAAAATTCAACTCAAATTTCCCGAAACAAAAGATTATCAGCGAGAAGTCTTTTTTTCGATTCTCTCCATTATGATTTTTACTTTACCACCTGTTTTTATGCTCTTAAATGACACAATAAGACCTCATACCTATTATTATACCGACATCAATCAGTATAGTAAAGCCTATTTTTTTTCGGCTTTTATTATGATGATTTTCATTCACGACACCTATTTTTACTGGATTCATCGCCTGATGCACCATAAAAATCTGTTCAAATTATTTCATGCAGTCCATCATAAATCAATCAATCCTTCACCCTTAGCGGCTTATGCTTTTCACCCTTTGGAAGCAATTATAGAATCGGGTATTTTTGTTTTGTTATTGCTCATTATGCCACTCCATGATTATCATTTGTTGGTTTTCTTTATTTGTAGCCTTGCTTATAATGTATATGGGCATTTGGGTTTTGAATTATATCCCAAAGGGTTTAGTAGAAATTGGTTTGGGAAATGGCTCAACACATCGGTCAATCACAATTTGCACCACCAATATTTTAAAGGAAACTATGGACTTTACTTTACATTCTGGGACAGAATAATGGGAACGCTCCGTTCTGATTATGACGATAGCTTTGATGAAGTAAAAAGCAGAATTAAAATACTCGACAAGTGATTATTTAACAAATGTAAAAGGATTCCAATTTTTTTACCTTCACCTTTGCAAAGAATTTTAAAAACATTCTTTGAAATGACAGAAGTAAAAACAATCAATACCGATACCTTACGAAATTGGTTAGAATTAGGACACCCCCTCAGTATTTTGGACGTTCGCCCCACGAGTGAACGCTCGGAATGGTTTATTCCGCACAGTATTCATTTTAACGCCTACGAAAAGTTGAAAAACAACGATTTTGAAGCGTTTAAAGGCTTGCACCTTGATAAAAATGTTCCTGTTGTTACCTTTTGTGCAGGTGGTAAAATAAATTTATAGATACAATTTTAAACCGCATACCACCCACACCTGCCAATTATTTGTCCATTGTTGATAAAAACATCAAAGGCGATTTTAGCGACATTAACCCGATTGATTTAGAAGCGGGGGCAAATAGATGCGCCATTTCATAAAAATAAAAAACTGTTTTGATGAACGATAATTTAGATATTCCCTTGATTGCAAATAAAGAATATGCTGCCCCATCGGTATTTCTCCCAGAGAATTTATTGAGAGAAGCCAGAAGGCAAAAATCTATTTCAGATTGCCCCGTACCCAACATCTGTATTTTAGACCCCGACGGAGATTTAGCAGAGTATCTTTTGAAAACAGGTCAATCAGAAAAGAATGATTGTTGGGCTTGTTATCATTCAAAACTATACAATTTCACGATTGACAATAGAACAATAGGCATCATTCCTTGCATCGTAGGAGCATCTTATGCTGTTTTGGTAGCAGAACAGTTGTTTGTTTCGGGTTGCGAACATCTTATTAGCGTGACTTCGGCGGGCATTATCAAACAACCATCCAATGATAAAAGGTTTGCTTTAATCACGGAATCCGTGCGTGATGAAGGAACAAGTTATCACTATTTACCGAAAGAAAGGCTTGCTTATTTGAGTCCGAATATGCGAGAAAAACTTTCTCACAACATTACATCTGATAATTGTCCATATTTTGAAGCTAAAAGTTGGACAACAGATGCACCTTATCGAGAAACACAAATAGCCATTTCAGCTATGGAAAAAGAGGGTGTGACTTGTGTTGAAATGGAAGCATCTGCACTTTATGCTTTTGCAGAAGCCAAAAGCAAAAATGTTGTTTGCTTCGCACATTTGACTAATACAATGGCTCAAAATGAAGGCGATTTTGAGAAAGGTGAGCATTTCGGCAGTATTGATACATTAAATCTCCTTTCTTTTACCATAAAAAAACTGCTCCCGTGACAGATAATAATCCGAAACTTGGGCTCAAAGAAAATTGGCAGCAATTCACTTTATTGGTCATTGTAAACGCCTTTGTTGGTGGAATGGTTGGTTTAGAACGTTCCATAATTCCACAATTAGCAGAATTAGAATTTGGCTTATCCTCAAAATCGGCAATTCTATCTTTTATCGTGGCTTTTGGCGTTACAAAAG
>JANMYC010000390.1:0-5503 GCA_031381715.1 Saprospiraceae bacterium | reverse complement strand
TTTTTGTACTGTTTCCAATTTCTCTACTATGCGTTGTTGTTCGGCAAGTGGAGGAAGAAGTATTTCTAAATTTAAGAATTGGTTTTCTGAAATAGAATTTCTTCTTGCACCAATACCTTTAGAACTATCTAATAGTTTTTGCCAAATATATTCTTGTTTTAAAAAAGTGTTGACAAACCTTATATCAGCAATTTTTCCAGAAATTACATTAAATGTAGGATATACAGGAGATAGAAACATCCCTTCAAAATCATCGGTTACTAACGCAATTGCACCTTCCCACCCTTTTACCTTACTAATAACGATTTGATTTTTATGAATTCTATTAAATACCTTATAAGACGTATCAGAACCACTTTGAAGCCCTCGTTTAAAAAGCCCTTTTCCAAAACAATAAACTCCTGCAAAATTGAATTCAGTTTGAGACATTACATCAACACTATCTAAATTCAAATTCAACACCTCCCCTAGCCTACCCGTTTTCCAGTTTTTCATAAAGCAGCTACCTCCTTATCTGTTTGGATTAAAGCCTGAATATCGTAATATTGGGGCATACTCCTTAGCTTGTTGCAAACCTGCGGCTGCCGTTTTGTATCGTTTTTTCGCTTCAACAACAGCTATCGGGAAATTTTGAGCTACTCGAAGAATATAATCTGCTTTCTTGGGTTTTTCACGTTGGGCAACTTTACCCAAAATGACAATTTTACCATCAGTGAAAGTACGTTGCTCAAGAATTTGGTCATCATTCCAACCACTTGCATAAAGTTTAGGCGTTACTTCTTTACGGCAAGTATCGGCTTCTGTGTCTTGTTCTAATATGATGATACGCTTGTTTTGCATTTTATACGATTGAATTCAAGCATTTGATAAAAATACAAATATATAAACAATTCATAAACATTGTATTCTCTTATAGATTTCAAATTGATAAAGCAATTATTTGAGATAATTAAACGAAAGTATATTTTAGTATATTTATATACTTAAATGTATATAAATATATACAAGTTAGGTTGAATGTCCATAAATAAGAATGCGACTTATCATTAAAGTTTTTTAAATAGGGTTAATGTGTTCCTTTATTGGTATTTAGTAGGCACACAAGGCTCTAAAAATTAAAATATTTTCCTCTGCTTTTTCATAATTATTCTGGTAACCTCGGAAAACTCTGATTTTAACTCAATCGTAAAGTTTGAATTGATTCCTACGGGTTTTAAACCATTGGAATATGTAAACCTGAGATTCCTGAAGTTATCAGAATAATTAGTATTCAGACGTTTTCGCTATGCTCTATATGACAAAAAAGTTTAATTGCGAGAATTGCTGAGCTCTACCAATATACATTTAAATATAAAAAGATACATAAAAGTATTAAAAGGTATTTATTTATATAAAAAGAGCCTTTGGAATTTTCCTTAGCCCTCCCGCAATTCAAAGATTAAAACAGTTTCTGAGTGCTTGACAAAATCAGAGCAGGCTAAAATATCTTAAACGATACCCCCTCAGTATTTAGTCAAATTCCCTTGTAAAATATATTTGAAGCGAGGTTAAAAATATTCGTCTTGATTTTGTCACGCAATCAAACAAATCTTAAAGTGAAATAAACAATTAAAATCTGAATGTATCTATCGAGCAAAAAAGGGGGTTAAATTGGTAACTTTCATGATAGTGAAATTTGAAACAGAATTGCAAAATACAATGCCCTTGTATTGAAATTTAAAAACAAGCACTATAACGATTTCGGTATATTTAAATACTTTTTTGTATATTTTTGCATTTTTATATACATGGATATACATTAAAGTATATTTTTGTATCGCCATAATTACGGGGTAATTATTTTTAAAAATAATAACTTCGTCTTTTTTTAGATTTAAGGACATAAATTTCAATATATCTTAGTTAGACAAGATTTAGATACATATTCGCCTCTGATACAATTAAAATGAGGTTTTCTGGCAATCTGAGCCTTTTAGTTACACCGAAATCTTATTATGGAGCTATAAATTGGAATAAAAATATACAAATAAATATCTATAAATACATTTATATACATAAAAATACATTTATATATCTATGAAAATCGCCATTACAAGTTTAAAAGGAGGGGTAGGGAAGACCACCATCAGTACAAACTTAGCAGTTTGCTTTGCTCAAAAAGGTTATAGGGTTTGTATCGTCGATACCGATGCTGAACAAGAAAGTAGCATTAGTTGGTCGGAGCAAAGACTCGATAATTTGGTAAGTATTGCCGTTGTGAGGGTAGGGGAGAAGACCCTAATCAGAGAGGTAAAAGCGATGGAAAAGAATTATGACATCGTTTTATTAGATGGTTCACCTCAATTGAAAGAGTTGGCAAGTGCTACCATTGCGGCGAGCGATTTAGTTATCATCCCAATTTCGCCCAGTGCCTACGATTTTTGGGCTCTGGAAAACTTTTTAACCAGATTTGAACAAGTACGTCAGATGAAAGAAGAACCGCTTGAAGCGTATATTTTGCTCAATAAATTCAACGAAAATCAAAACATTGGAAAAGAATTGAATGAGAGTTTGAAAACTGAGTTCACAGAAGTGCATAAACTCAAAACAACGATAGGGGAGCGGGTAGCCTTCAAAGAAACCATTTCGCATGGTATGGGTGTAACTGAATACAAGGACAAAAAAGCCAAAGAAGAAATAGAGGCTTTAGCTAACGAAATAGAAAATATTTTAAAAAACATGAAAAAATAAACTAATAAAACATGAAAAGAAGAAATATAGCACCTGCAAAAGCTCAAACAACTGAGGATTTAGAGAAAGCTGTAAAATTATTACACCGCCCAGATAGTCATGCCTATAATTTCAAAATTCCAATTGATTTATACGATGAAATTCAAGTTCATTTGGAAAAAAGTGGGCAAACGCTTAAAAATTTTCTTGTTTTCAGTATTAAAACATATCTGAAAAACAATCAATCTGGATAAGGCTCTATAGCTTCGTAACTTCAAACTATTACAAAATGTACAACAAGTAAAAAGTTAAAAATTCTATTTTCAAAAACAGCAGCATTGTTTGTTGTTTTACAACCGTTTTTATTTGTTTTATATTTTATATGTTTGTAAACCTTGTAAATCATTGATAATCAAATAATTATCAATTTTAATATTACAGTATGTACAGATGTTATTACATTATGTACATACTAATATTACAGTATGTACATGTTTCTATTACAAAATGTACAATCAAGTATTACAGTATGTACATGTATCTATTACAAAATGTACACGACCTATTACAGAATGTACAAGCTGCTACATTTCAAGCTAATTCTGTTATTATTACAAAATGTACATCAAATTATGCTTACTATTTTGTGTAACGGGTACAAATATTGGTTGGATTATCTCTTAGAGCAAAATAATCTAAGTTTAATAGACCTTTAGTGATAGAAAAATCCATTTAAAGTCGTTTAAAAATAATTATTACATTTGCATTGTAATTGTTTTTTTTAGTATTATTACAAAATGTACATAATGAACAAAAAAAGTAACGATAAACAAATACTGATAAATTCAAATCATATTGCGGTTCAATCTAATAGATTTATAGAGGCTCGCTATAAGGAATCATTGACATTTTGGGAGAGTTTCTTGATTACAAAGATGTGTTCAATGATTTCGCCTGATGATGTGGATTTCAAACCCTATAAAATTTACATAAAAGAAGTTGTTGAGTTCATGGAACTAACGCCGAGTGGTCATGTCTATAATTATATTATGGACGCTGCAAAACGTTTATTGGATAGAAAAATAGTCATTGGTGCAGTTGATGAACAAGGGCGAACAGAGATTATAGAAACACATATCGTTACGAGTGTGCGGCGGCTTCTTGAACCACAACAAGACGAAAACATGTATGTTACGCTTACATTTTTACCTGAATTAAAACCTTTTCTCCTTCAACTTCATAGGGATTTTACGAAATTGGATATGGATATTTTCAAGCAATTGAAAACAGCTTCGAGTATTCGATTGTATCAGATTTTTAAATCGCATATTGGTAAAAACCAGTATAAAGTTCGTTTTGATTTAGAAGAATTGAAAGAAATTTTAGGAGTATCGGAGAAATATCAGCAATACGCAGGTTTTAAAATGCGGGTTTTAGATGAAGCGAAACAACGATTAACTGAAAAAACAGACATTGGCTTTACTTATGAAGAAGTTAAAACAGGTAAAAAGGTTTCAGCATTAGTATTTAACACATTCAATAATAGGCAAAGGGAAATACCTAAAGCTATTGTAGCGGCTGAATTGTCCAAAAATGATATAGAACAGGAAAATTTGATATTAGAACTTACTCCTACTGTCGTCAAAAAATTTGGAGTAAGTTTAAAAGTATTCATGGGTTTAGTCGAAAAATATACTGAGGGGGAGATACGCAAGGCAGTACTGGTAACAGAAAAAGCCCTTCAAAAAGGGAAAGTTGAAAACACTGCGGGTTTTTTTGTTGAAGCCCTGCGAGGTGCGTACCAAGATAATACTGAGAAGAAGCAAAAAATTGAAAACCAAAAAAACACAGACAAAAAGACTCAACAGGAATTAGATAAAATATTGAATACTAAAAAGCAACAAGAGAATAAAACACTTTTTGAAAAAAATAAAGCCATTTTTGAAGAATTTATGGCTAATGATGAGACATTTTGGACTGAACTCGAAAAGAATATCAAATCAGATAAAATGATTAAAAATCAATATAATTACGACAAAAGTGTTTTTGAAAATATGCAAAGCCCTATGATTGAAGGGGCATTAATGGCAATTGCCATAAAAATGCGCAGTGATGCTTTTAAGCAATGATATACTATAATTAAGCCGTATATAGGCTGTTTATTAATAAAAAATAGTTGAGAAATGGAAAACTCTGGTCTTATTCCTTTTGGTGGTAAAGAAATTCGCAAAGTATGGCATGATGAAGAATGGTACTATTCTGTCATTGATGTCATTGAGGTTTTGACTGATAGTACAAGCCCTAAAACATACTGGGATAAATTGAAAAGTAGAGAGTTTGGGCAACTTCCCCCAGTTTGGGGGAGTTTGAAAATGACAGCCAAAGACGGTAGAAATCGTTTGACAGATTGTGCCAACACTAAAGGAATCCTACGAATAGTCATGTCTGTGCCTTCACCAAAGGCTGAACCATTGAAGATTTGGTTAGCTGAACAAGGAGAAAGAACCATTCAAGAAACCGAGAACCCAGAACTCTTAACCGAAAGACAAATCGAAATTTATAGGGCTAAAGGCTATCCTGACGAATGGATAAAAGAGCGTATTAACTCTATTGACACGAGAAACAAACTAACAGAAGAATGGCAAAAAAGGGGCGTAAAAGAGGGAAAAGAATACTCTATTCTAACAGCTGTTATAGCAAAAGGCACTTTCGATTTGACACCTACTGAGCACAGAGAAGTCAAAGGTTTGTCAAAACCAAGCCAAAACCTACGTGACCACATGACTACTTTGGA
>JANMYC010000379.1:0-5630 GCA_031381715.1 Saprospiraceae bacterium | reverse complement strand
CCCAAATGCGGGAGAAATAGTGACTTTTGAGCCATAACCCATATCAAACTGGGTCAATTCGTCCAATTTTTTACATGAATTGGAGGCAAGTAAGCACACACCCAAAGTTAAGCATAGAAATAAATACTGTTTATTCACTTTTAATAGGTTTTGTTATAAAATATTTGAGTTTATAAATTTGAGACAGAATTTGAGTATATTATATACGAAAAATACTATTGTTTTGGATTTTTAACCCCCCTTTTTTTTTAAAATATTGATTTTTGAGCGAATTTTAAAACTCAGGCCTTTTAAAAGAAACTATGAAACGAATAAAATTTTATTAATTTATTTTAGACAAATCGAATTGACCCTTTTCTGAAAAAAAGCAAAACTTTTGATGGATTAATGGGTTTTTTAAATGAAAATGTATAAAACCCCTTTTGGCTTAAAAGTAAAACGTAATTTAGCTGTTTAATACTTTCCAATTTGATGAGTAACTACCAAATATATGTAGATTCCTTAATATTAAAAGCGCTAAAAGAAGACGATGAGAAATCGTTGAACAATCTTTTTGAGTTTTATTACAATCGTCTTTTTAGGGCGGGATTGAGGTGGTGTGCGGATGGTAATCTGGTAGAGGAGTGTATTCAAGAAGTATTTTTGGATTTATGGATTTATCGCCAAACATTGGGTGAAATAGCCACTTTAGAGAACTACTTAAAAATTGCGCTCAGAAGACGCATTTTTAAACGATTAAAAAAAGTTGACCCCCTCAGTATTTCCGATGATTTTGACATTGACAATACTTCTTCGGTCATGACAACTGACTCTTACGAGGATATTTTAATAAAACAACAAACGGATGAGCAAACGCGCCACCGAATAGCAAAAGCCTTAGAGGAGTTGTCCCCCAAACAACGTGAAATTATTCATTTGAAATATTTTGAAGAACTCAGTTATAAGGAAATAACTGAGCGAACGGGTGTCGAAATTGGTACACTTTATAAGCTTTTACACGACGCAATAAAAAAAATGAAAAATATTTTACAGAATCCGTAAGATTTATTTGAGTACCCTCCTCTGTATAGGTAAAGTTATATAAATGATACCTATTGAAATTAATTCTGTTGAAGACCTCGTAACGAATGAATCCTTTTTGAATTATTATTTTCAAAAAAACGAAAATGATGTACTTGATTGGGAGGATTGGCAAGAGTTAGATGCCTCTCGCCCTCAGCTTGTGCAAGAAGCATTTCAACTAATTGACCGATTATCTCTTAAATTTAATGATGCTCATAATAAAGTAAAACTCCAAGAATTACTTTGGGAACTTGAAAAACGAACACAAAAACCTCAAAAATCGCTTTTTGTACGGTTTTCCAACTCTTATCTCAAAATAGCTGCCGCAGTAGCTTTTATGATTGTCTCAACGTGGTTTTTTTATTCGAAAAGCACCCAAAATGTTGCTCATACTGAGGGGGGAGGGATTGCTCTTACCACTCAATACGTAGTGAATAAATCCATTGCTAAAGTATCCGTTTATGAATTAAGCGATGGCACTATCGTACGACTCAACTCAGGAAGCTCGATTCGATTGGCTGATGATTATAATATCATGTCCCGCGATATTTATTTAGAAGGTGAAGGGTATTTTGAAGTGGTTAAAAACACTGAAAAACCTTTCAGAGTACACGCTGGCAAGTCAATAACGACGGCTGTCGGTACGGCTTTTACCGTCAGGGCTATCAAAGGAGAATCTGCGGTGAAGATAGTTTTAGTGGAAGGTAAGGTAAAAGTTGAAAATATAAATCAAAAACAATTGCTTGTGGAACTGGTTGCTGGTCAGCAAGTTCAAGTTTTGGATGCAGCTTTGACACCTGTCGAGACTTTAACGGACGTTAATTCCGCTACACGCTGGAAAGACGGTTATGTATTTACTTTCCGTGAAACAGGATTTGAAGATGTCATGAAAATACTTGCCACAAATTACAAAATTACTATTATAGGATTTGAAAAAACAGATTTGGTTAACGCCAAAATCACCGCAGAATTTGACAAGGCAACACCAATCGCTTCCGTAATGGAAGGAATGGCATTTGCTAATGGATTTACATTTACAGAAAGAAATGATACTTTTTTTATTGTAAAAAAGTAAAAGTAGTGGTCATCTCTTAACCTACTTTATAAAACGTTATTAAAAAAACTCATTGTATGAAAAAATTATCGACACACACTTTGAACAAGGTTTGTTTCACCTTGCTATTTATTTTAATGATTGTAGTAGCAGGCACTACACAAGACTTTGCCTCCAACCGTACTTCCACATCTGGCGGTGTTTACACAAAACAAAAACCTCTATCGAGTGAATTGACTATCCGATTGGGTTTTAGGAACAAAAGTATTGCAGAGGCTTTTATCCAAATTGAAAAAGCAACTAATCTTAGATTTATGTACAATTCGGATATTCTCAAAGATGCTCCGCTCATCAGCATAAATGAACAAGTTTATGAATTAAATGATTTATTGAATCGTATCAGCGAACAAACTTCACTGCAATTCAGATTGATTGGAACGATGATTTCAGTCGCCAAAAAGTCCCCCCTCAGTATAAATGCCTCCGAAAATGCTTTTTTATCCGAAAAAAAGCAAAACGCCGCCCCACCAGTAAGCGGCACCGTTAAAGACAATAAAGGTGAGGTAGTGATAGGAGCAAGTGTTATTATCAAGGGCACATTAAAAGGTGTATTGACGGACGATAACGGTAGTTTCACAATTGATGCCAAGGAAGGTGATGTTTTAGCTATTTCTTTTGTGGGTTATAAAAGTATGGAATACACTGTTGGGAAAGAAACGTCCAATATTAATATCGTAATCAATGAGGACGATAGAATATTGCAAGCTGTAGCAATCGTAGGCTCACGCTCCAATACAGCTCGTACTTCTACTGAATCGGCTGTGCCCGTGGATGTGATTACGCCCAAAGATTTGAGAGGGTTTTCGCAAGTGGATGTTGGGCAGATTTTGAATTTTGTCGCCCCATCTTTTAATTCTAATCGCCAGACCGTTACTGACGGTACTGACCACATTGACCCTGCATCTTTGAGGGGCTTGGGTCCTGACCAAGTGTTGGTTTTAGTAAATGGTAAACGCCGGCACTCATCGGCTTTAGTAAATATCAACGGTACGGTAGGTCGTGGTTCAGTCGGTACGGATATGAACGTTATACCCGTGGCAGCTATTGAACGCATTGAAGTGCTAAGGGATGGTGCTGCTGCACAATATGGCTCGGATGCCATTGCAGGTGTGATTAATGTCGTTTTAAAAAATAACTATGAAGGTTTAACCGCTTCTTTGACAGTGGGTACGCACGCTACGAATATGAAATATACTGTTCCAAAAATTAGTGGTGGCTTAGAAGAAAAAAGCCAAAAACTGAATGATGGACAAGTGCTTCAAGTGGATTTATCAAAGGGCTTTAGGCTTGGTAAAGAGGGTGCTTTGAATATCAGCACTCAATATAATGAGCGCGGTAATACCAATAGAAGTGGCGAGGATAATGCTCCCACTATTTATTTGGGTGCAGCGGGCGGATTTCCCACAACGCCATCTGGCCAAGTACAAGCTGATTTCCGCGCGAAACTGATTGCGGATGATGCCACGTTGATAAAACAAAATAATTATGACCGCCATAATATGGTATTTGGCAACTCCACTTCCCGTAATATAGGTCTTTTTGCTAATGGTTATGTACCTGTGGGAGCAAAAGGGCAGGTTTATTTCGGAGGAGGTTTGACTTATCGCACGGGTCAAGGTTTCGGTAATAATCGTGTACCGGTGTCAAGAGCACAACAGCCTTTGAAAGCAGATGGTACTTTATTATATCCAAACGGGTTTTTACCGGCTATTGCCGCCACAATTCAAGACCAATCGTTGATAGCTGGTTATAAAACCAAATTTGGGAGTTGGGATTTTGATTTCAGTAACACTTTAGGTCAAAATAGTTTTGGATTTGCGGTAAAACAATCTGGAAATGCTTCATTGGCTAATGGCACAAATCCAACTGAATTTGAAGCAGGAAAATTAAAATTCCGTCAGAACACAACCAATGTTGATTTATCAAAAAAGTTTGCGGATAAAGGTTCAATCAGTGATTTGAACTTTGCTTTTGGCGCTGAATTGCGCAACGAAAACTACCAAATCAACGCGGGAGAAGCCAATTCATACATTGGTGCTGATTTGAAAAAAACAGTCCCGTTAGCGCCTCTCACTATAGGTGGTGCTTCACCTGGTACAACTCTGGCTTTACCAGGTAGCCAAGTGTTTCCGGGTTTTCAACCTAATGACGAGGTCAATAAATCAAGAACGAGTGTTGGTCTTTACGTGGACGGTGAGGGAGAATTAGCGAAACGCTTTTTATTAGGCGTAGCTGCTCGTTATGAAAACTTCTCGGACTTTGGGTCAAATATAAGTGGCAAAGTTTCAGGGCGTTTGAAAATTACTCAAAATTTCGCCTTAAGAGGTTCGTTCAGTACAGGTTTCCGTGCGCCATCATTGCATCAGCGATATTTCCAGAATACAAGTACTCAGTTTGTGAGTGGATTGCCATCTAATACGTTGACTGTTAACAATGACAATGATATTGCTCGTAAAGTCATTGGCGTGGATGCACTTCGCCCAGAGACTTCATTGAGTACTACAATAGGTGCTACGGCTTCACTTGGTAAATTCTCATTGACGGTAGACGCTTATCAAATTAAAATTGAAGACCGTATTGTCTATTCAGGGGCTTTTTCAAGAGGTATTTTAGGTTTTACAGCCGATCAATATGTTGGTATCAATAATGTAAACTTCTTCGCTAACGCTGCAAATACGACTACAAAGGGTATTGACGTGGTTGCTAATCACAAAATCACTATCAATGAAAATAGCCGTTTAGTGGCAACTGTGGCTTTGAATTTTAATGAAAATAAAGTAACCAGTGTCAACAGTACAAAATTGATTGATGATGCAACTAAAAACAACCCTGCTGAAAGCCCCGATACATGGTTCAAAAATCGCCTTTTTGACCGCCAACAGCGTTCAAGAATTGAAGTTTTTCAACCTAAAAATAAGGTTAATTTAAGCCTTTCTTACTCAGTGGGTAAGTTTGATATTTCTGTTCGCACTGTACGCTTTGGGGAAATTCAATACATTCATAATGTTGATACCGATGCTAAAAAAGCCGACGGTACATTCTGGAATACTCAGTTTTCCCGCGATGCGAGTGGTCAGGCGTATATCGACCAAAAGTTTGCGGCTGTTTGGATTACCGACTTCACTTTAGGCTACCGTTTTACTGAAAAATTGAGCGTATCATTGGGTGCCAATAACTTATTTGATGTGTATCCTGACCAAATATATATTGACCCACGCAACGCTATTGGTTCATTGGATTATGCTTCAGGTAGAGACGCTTCGAACCGTGGACGATTCCTCTTCCAACCGAACCAAGGGGGTTTCAATGGTCGCTTTTTATTCGCTCGTTTATCAGCTACTTTTTAAAAAAGAATATATTTTATATCGTTACTGTGATTTATTGGTAAAGAGTTATTTTGGTAGAATACCCCCTCAGTAGATTGCCGCGCTTCGCTCGCAATGACATACTGAGG
>JANMYC010000333.1:0-2403 GCA_031381715.1 Saprospiraceae bacterium | reverse complement strand
TGCCGGCCGCACCGGCCGACTGCCAGCACCGCGTCATCTGGGGAGCCTCGCGACGAGCCTGTGGTAGCGTAACCCCTCGGTATTTTTTAATAAAAAATACTGAGGGGTGTAACAACAAACCTATTTTAAGTCAATGGACCTGGATTAAACAACACCAAATCATTGTAAAGCCCTAAAGTATCCGTCGCTACTTTTTTATGACCACTCGCCACTTCTAAAATCAAGTGAAACAACTCCCACCCCATTTCTTCAATCGTTTTAGCACCAAAGGCGATGGAACCTGCATCAAAATCAATCAAATCAAACCATCGGTCACTTAATTTTGAATTGGAACTCACTTTTATAACAGGCACCATCGGCAAGCCATAAGGCGTTCCACGACCTGTGATAAAGACGTGCATATTCATCCCCGCTGCCAATTGCAATGTGCCACAAACGAAATCACTCGCGGGCGTAGCGACAAAGTTCAAACCTTTTTTTCGTATTTTATCACCTGGTGAAATGACATCTACAATCGGACTTGTTCCCGATTTGGCAATCGAACCCAAGGCTTTTTCGACAATATTGCTCAATCCGCCGCGTTTATTGCCGGGCGTTGTGTTGGCACTTCTATCCACACTGCCTTTCAAAAGATAGTCATCATACCATGCCATTTCGTCCAAAAGGGCTTGCGCTACTGAGGGGGTCGTCGCTCGTGGCACTAATAAATGTACGGCATCGCGCACCTCCGTCACTTCCGAAAAAAATACCGTTCCGCCTGCTCTCACAATCAAATCTGAGGCAAAACCCGAAGCAGGATTGCCCGTTATGCCTGAAAAAGCATCGCTGCCACCACATTGCATACCTACGACCAAATCAGAAGCAGGGCAAGTTTCACGCTTCCGAGTATTTAATTTTTTTAAATGCTTTTCAGCCATATCCACGATACCACCGACCATTTCTTGAAAACCTGAAAAAGCTTCATCTTGAAGGTATAATACTGAGGGGGTGCTCGATTTCGGATTTATGATGTCAGATGTCGGCAATAAACGTTCAGGTCTTAGTTTTTCACAACCTAAACCTATAATCATTATTTCACCGCCGAAATTAGGGTTTTGGGCAATATTTTGAATGGTTCTAATCGGAATCATCGCCGCAGGGGCATTGATGGCAATGCCACAACCATAACTGTGATTGAAAGCAAAAACATCATCTACATTCGGGTATTGGGGCAGTAATTCCTTCCTAATTTTATTTTCAATATAATCCGTGATGCCTGCCACACATTGTACACTTGTGGTAATGCCCAATATATTTTTAGTGCCTACGCTGCCATCTGCATTTTTATAACCTTGAAAAGTATAACCCGTTAATGGTTCAATCACAACATCTTTTACTTCGGGCAAAGGCATATTTGCTAAATCGGGCGGCTCGGGCATTTCAATTTTATCCTCATTTACCCATTCCCCTTTTTGAATATTGGTATTGGCATAACCAATGATTTGCCCATAGCGAATCACCGCATCGTCTCTATCAATAGGCGATAAAGAGACTTTATGCCCCATCGGAATGTCTTCCATTAAAACGATATTGTCTAAAACAGTCGTTCCTTTTTTTAAACCAAAAGCATTGCAGACGATACCGACATTGTCTGAGGGGGTTGTTTGGATGACGGTATTATCGGTAGTATTTGTCATTAAATCCTTATTATTTACTTCAAAATCACATTTGATTGGCTAATTTAGCTTCTATACTGTGGAGGTGGATTTAAATATCATTTATTAAGTTGTAAAGAATCTTCTCTTTTTATTAGATAATCTAATGCTTTTAAAAACGTTGAGGAATCTCTAAAACTTTGTCCATGACTTTTAAGAAAAGAATCTGTTTGATACAGATAGTTAAAATTGTGATTTGAGTCTGATAGCTTCTTCGCCATTGTTGTATTAGGATTAAAATAGTAAGTATGCTCAAATTTTAAATTGATAGAATCACCTTCATGATAAATCCACGAATCCGTTTCAAATTCTAAACTACTATTTTTAAACCATTGCTGTTTGCACCAATGGCATAATCCCTGCTTTTTTTCATTTGTATTATAATGTTGAAATGATCCCCATTGGTTTTCATGTTTCCATTGAGCATTGTAGGGTTGCAATCCCACTTCTGCTCTCCGATTATTAAATAATGAACGATACAAAATAGGATTAAAACACCCACCTGTATAAACAATAATAACAGCAATTAATGCCACTATTAAACATAATTGCCCATGTTTTGTATCTCCTTTATCTTTAAAAAAATAAATTAATACTTGAGCTATTAGCAATCCAATTAAAAAAGATAATATCATTTACAATTATTATAAAAGTTTGATTTTCTAAACCACCGCGCTACAATTTTCCTCAAAACACCTTTTATACTGAG
>JANMYC010001037.1:0-1518 GCA_031381715.1 Saprospiraceae bacterium | reverse complement strand
GCTCTATGAAAAAAGAGGTAAAGACAATCAACGCTTATTGAGTTCAATGATGTCAAGCGATGGAACTTATCGTTTTTCAATAGTGCCACAAAAAAATTACGTGCTTGAAGTGGATAAGGACGGATACCAAATTGTGGGGTTTGATTTTAATACTAAGGATTCTTTAAAAAACATTACGCATGAGTTTAACCTCGAGCGATACCTCGTTTTAGCGTCCAATAAAGTTGAAAATATTAAAAAAGAAACCGATAAAAAGACTACGAGCGCCATAAACGAAAACAAACCGCCGGTAAAAAACAATAAAGAAGTAACTAAAGAATCGGATAAAACAGCTTCAAAAACGCCTTCAAAAGTTAAAAATACTGAGGGGGTAGAATATAAAATCCAAGTATTAGCCTACGAAACTTTAGATAATTCTAACCGCAAGCGCCTCTCACGTGTGGATGATTTAGGGGATTTTGATACCGAAAAGGCTACTGTGAGTGGAAAAAATTTCACAAGGGTCATGCTTGCAAGTTATGATAGTTTTGAAAAGGCTTCCAGTATTTTGAAAAAAGTGAAAGATAGGTCGCTCACTGACGCCTTTATCATTCGATATGAAAATGGTAAGCGGACGAATAAGAGTAAATAATGGGTGATTGGTGATGAGTGATGAATGATAATTAATGAGTGATAAATTAGATAAACTGTCACTCATCACCTATCTCTCATGACCTATCTCTCATGACCTATCTTCCATTGTACTTTTCAATAACCCCATCACACGCCTCGTCCAATAAATCATAGACAAGTTGAAAACGGTTATCGTAATACGGGTCGGGCACTTCTTCATTGCTTTGGGGGCGAGCGAAATTCATGATAAGTTGTATTTTCTCTTTATGTTCAGGATGCTTTGCATAATATTTCAAATCCTTCAAATTAGCGCCATCCATTGCTAAAATTACATCAAAATTATCTAAATCGGCAGTTTTGAATTGCCTTGCCCGTTGGTCAGTAATATCAATGCCGAATTTTTGAGCGACTTTGATGCTTCTTCGGTCAGGTAATTCTCCTGCGTGCCAGCCGCCCGTACCTGCTGAATCAACATACCAATCCAAGCCTTTTTCACGGATTTTATGTTTTAAAATACCTTCCGCCAATGGCGAACGACATATATTACCCAAACAAACCATCAATATTTTCATTTTTAAAAAGGATTTTATTTTTTTAAAACCATTGAAGTATGGGGAATATTGTCCTCTAAATACTCTTCCCCAGTAGATTCAAAGCCCAATGATTCATAAAATTTTAAAAGATAGGATTGTGCCCCTATTTTTACGCCATCATTCGGAAAAAGCCTTTTCATTTCTTCAATACTTTTTTCCATTAAAAAAACGTGCCACTTTAGCTACTATTTTAAATGCTGGTTTTACGATTAGCAACAATACGTTATATAGAAATGAGTTGTTTCAAATTGGAGGATATAGATTATTAAGAGGTTTTGATGAAGGAAGTTTGTTTGTCAATAATTATGAAATT
>JANMYC010000200.1:0-2242 GCA_031381715.1 Saprospiraceae bacterium | reverse complement strand
GGTTTTCGAAACTATGTGCTTCGGAAAAACACGACTGATATTGCCTTTTGGACACAATGGCTCAATGAAAATCCCAATAAAAAAGAAACTATTGCCGAAGCTGAAAAATTAGTGCTTTTATTAGCCGCCGAAGCCAACACTATAGCTTTGTCTCCCGATAACAAGTCTATTTCAAACAGTGAAAAAACCGAAGAATGGGAAAAGTTGTGGTCACGCATCAATACTGAACCACAAGAGAGCGGAATGGAAGAGCCTATTTTACAACCGATAAGAGGTGGTAAAAATAGGTGGAAATGGGTTGCTGCGGCAAGTGTAGCTTTAGTGGCTACCGCTTTTTTTATTTTTAAAAAAGATACCCCCCCTCAGTATCAAGACGTTTTAACGAGAATTTTAACAGATAAAAAGGATACTTTAACAATTGAAAAAGATAAGATAACACCTTCCTCGGAACTTGCAGAAAATGCTGAAACATCGATTAAAACGCCTTTCGGTAAAACCAAACAAGTGACTTTACCAGATGGCTCAACGGTGATTTTAAATGCCAATTCTCAATTGCACTTTTTAAAAAACTGGTCAAAAACGGCAGATAGAATGGTATGGTTGGATGGCGAAGCTGAGTTTTCTGTCAAACATTATGACTTGAAGTCGGGTCAAGCGCAAAAATTCATTGTCTATACTGAGGGGGTCAAGGTGGAAGTCCTTGGTACCCGTTTCAATTTGATGAGTCGGGCAGAGAAGTGCAAATTGGCGCTCTATGAAGGCAAAGTGCAATTGCTTTTGAATAAACACCCCGAGCAGGAAAGTATTTCTATTGCCCCCAACGAAATTGTGCAAGTGGATAATGGGGCAGTGGTGCGCATTTCAACCATAAAAAAAGTAGAAATCTATCAAGCGTGGACCAAGCAACAATTTGAATTTGATGATGCGCCGCTTTCAGAAGTCGCGCTCATGGTTGAAAATAACTACGGCTTCAAATTCACTTTTAAAGATGAAAAACTAAAAAACAAACGCTTGACCGCTTCTATCCCCGACGATGATGTGGCGGTTTTAGTAAAAGTTATAAGTCAAATTTTTAATATAAAAACGCAACGCAACGGTAAGGAAATCATCTTTGAAAATAATTAAAGTAGTGTGTGGTTTTTAGTTTTTAGTATGATGAACACTATCCAATAAGAAAAATCTTTTAATCAAACTCGCAATAGAATATGGAAAAATTTACTCTTTTTTTTAAAACAAAACAATGGACAAGTTTCAATAAAATACTTGTTTTATGGGTTTTGTTGCTATCTGGTTATTTGCCTTTCATGGCAGCCCAAACCAGTACAGTTTTGGCTTCAACAAATCAGAAGGCTTTTTTTCAAACGAAAAGCACTTTTGCTTTGAAAGAAGTTTTAACGGATATAAGCGAGCACTATAAAGTGAAAATTGCTTATGAAACAAGCCTTGTGAAGGGGTTATCCGTTGATTTTTACCCCACTTTTTCAAACACCGATGTAGTCGTTGTTTTGAAAAAGGTGTTGGATGAGGTCAATCTTTCGGTTGAAAAAGTGACGGAAACGATTTTAGTTGTAAAACCTAAACCGATACCGGCTGAAACTGCAGTAGTTTCAACTAAAAAGAAAAAAGTTAAAATTGACTACGACATGACCGTTACAGGTACTGTGCGCGATGTCAATAATGAAGGTGTTCCGGGCGTAAGTGTTGTACTTGAAGGCACCAATAAAGGCACGATAACCGATATGAATGGAACTTACCAAATCAGCGTTACGGGTGCTAATGATGTCCTCATTTTTTCATCAGTGGGTATGGAAACCGTTAGAGAAACGGTTGGGACACGCACTACAATAGATATTGTAATGAAAGATGAAACCAAAGCACTTGAAATGGTGGTGGTTTCAGCTTTGGGTTTTACTGAAAATCGAGACAAACAAGGTGCGTCAAGCTCAAAAGTGGATCCCAAAAGTGTTGTCCGCTCTGGCGAATCGGGTTTATTGCAAGGTTTAGCGGGTAAAGCTGCGGGCGTTCGGATTACACGCTCAACGGGCGACCCTGGGGCGGGTTCAAACTTTCAGATTCGGGGTGCGAATACCATTACAGGTAACAGTCAACCTTTGATTATCTTGGATGGTATTCCGATTTCAAACTCCAGTACAACGGGTTTTGGTGCTTCTGCAACAGGTGTGGGTGTGGCGCAACAATCGCGCTTGAACGACATCAACCCAAGCGATATTGAATCCATGCA
>JANMYC010000180.1:0-2545 GCA_031381715.1 Saprospiraceae bacterium | reverse complement strand
CCCAAATTGCATCGCATACCATACCAAGCGTTTTCAATTCAGGAGCAACATCAGGAGTAACTCCTTTAAAATGACCTTTACCATCATTCTGTAAAATAAAACCACCAACTGATGCCCCATAGTGCGAGGGAATCAAGCGAGCACCTACAAATAGGTCTTGGTCGCCATCGTTATCATAATCAGCAGCCCGCACACAAGATGAAGCAAAAGGTTTATCCGCTGCAATTAAGCCTTCTGATTTTATAAAATTCCCTTTACCATCATTTAAATAAAGCCTATCACCCAACTGAACTGCATCGCTTCCGCCAGAGCAAACATATAAATCCAAATCTCTATCGCCATCCACATCAAAAAAAGTACATCCAGTATCTTCGCACATTTTATCTTTTTCAAAAAGATTTTGATTCGTTTTATTAAAATGTCCCTCTTTGTTTTGAATAAATATAGCGCCAATAGCACCCTGCGCATTACCAATAAAGAAATCATCTAAGCCATCGTTATTGACATCACCCTTACACATTTTAGGCCCCTCAGTAGAATTCATTTGAAATAACAATCGCTCAATATCAAAATCACTAAAGTCATTTTCAATATGTTTAAAATTGAGATTAAGGCCATTGGTCAAATCAGTAAAAATAGGTTTATTATTAGATGCGATTACTTCTAAAACTTTAGGTAAAGCGTCTTTTTCATTAATGGTTAAAGTTTTATTGAGCTCTATATTTCTCTTCGTGAATCGTTTATTACTGAGAAAATCAACAATTATAGAATCAATTTTAGAGATTTCACCTAAGCCAAAACTTAACCTCGAATCAACACAAGATTCAAAACCACGCATTGGAGCCACTTCTTGATAAAACTGTTTACCTTCTGTATAAACAGTTACCTGTGCACCAAGTGCAGCAGTATTTTGATTCCCCCCCCTCAGTATAACTGTTAAAAACTTATTATCTTTCAGTAAATCTGTGCTTTCATTTCTATAAACAAAAGCTTCCATGTTAACATTGTTGACAACTAAATCCAAATCACCATCATTATCTAAATCTGCATAAGCTGACCCGTTGCTAAAAGATGGATCTGAAAGCCCCCATTCTCGGGCTTTATTACTAAATGTTAAATCATGGTTATTATGGAAAATATAGTTTGGAACAGGCTCTGATGGGATTGTATCTACTAATTTTTTAATACCACCATCTCCACTCCGCGTCAGAATAGAGCGAACATTATTGGGATCGGACATAAAACTTTGATAATCTTGGTCAAAAAGATCTTTATAAATGCCGTTAGCAACGAAAATATCTTTATAACCATCATTATCCCAATCTGCAATCAATGCTCCCCAACTCCAATCCGAGGCAGAGACTCCTGATAATCGGCCGATTTCACTAAAAGTTTTATCGCCATTATTAAGTTGCAAAACATTGCGAGGGAATTGACGATAATAACCATTTGAAAGATTGGTTTGATATTTATTCCATGTATCAAAAGAAGCTTTAGTTTTCAAGCGGGCATCTTTTTCAGGCAGCATTTCGGTAACAAATATTTCAGGAAAACCATCATTATTAATATCTGCCATATCTGCACCCATTGATCCCATACTTATCTCTTGAAGAGATTTTTCTAACCCCTCAGTAAAAGTGCCGTTTTTATTATTTAAATAGAGGTAATCTCTTTCAAAAAAATCATTTGAAACGTAAATATCTTGCCATCCATCTCTATCAATATCCCCTATCGTAACACCCAAGCCAAATCCGATACTACTTCCAAAAATACCCGCTTCTCGACTAATATCCGTGAATTTACCATTATCATTTCTATACAGTTTATTACCACCCAAAGTGTCTCTCACATTCCGTAATGCAGAGTTTTTATCATAATTAGCAACTGAACGGAGCGAATTGTTTAATAGATAACAATCCAAATCTCCATCTTTATCAAAATCAAAAAAAGCGGCATGACTGGATAAACCTTCATCTGCAAGACCAAATTCTTTTGCTTTTTCTGAAAATGTTAAATCTCCATTATTAATAAAAAGCTCATTATGGCGAACACCTTTGGCAGTTGGTTGTCCTGATTTACATACATAAATATCCAAAAGCCCATCACCATTTACATCAACCATTGCTACCCCTGTTGCCCATACTCCTTTACACGCAACACCCGCCTTATCTGTAATATCTTCAAATTTAAAATTTCCTTTGTTGAGATATAATTTTGAAGAGGACATATTGCTGCAAAAAAATATATCTACTAAGCCATCGTTGTTTACATCCCCAAGTCCCACACCACCACCGTTAAAAAAAGCACGATAAGTAAAACAGTTATATTCCTCTGTGTAATTTAATTTATTATTAAAATTAATCCCAGTTTCTGAACTTGTTAATTTTGAAAAGAGGCTTTTCTGCTTTTTACCACACTGTGCAAAAAAGAAAATAGAAAAGATTAAAATTAAAATAGGGAATGCTTTATTCATGTATTTTTCTCTTGAAAATGGATGATATACTGAGGGGTAGCGCAAAGATAACAAGTTGATTTTCAAAGTTTT
>JANMYC010000105.1:0-1884 GCA_031381715.1 Saprospiraceae bacterium | reverse complement strand
GATTGATGAAAGAAACGTTCGCTCGATATACCCCTCAGTATTTGAAGGCGGCGCAGACATTATTTGAAAAATATGAACCTTTTTTAAAAATTGCGCAGCCTAAAGATCAGAAAGAAGAAGTGAATGAAGGAGATGAAAATTCGTATTCCATCAACTATTATATTCAACTTTTTAGGGCGATACCCAGTACTCCCGAAATTATTCAATTTTTAAAGAGAATTTTAATTGTTCAAGATGATTATATGCTGAGTGAAGCGATTCACTCACTCACTAAAAATGGCGAAACCGTAGATGGGAAACAATGGCAAAGGCTTTTAAAAGATAAAGCCAACTGGTACTATTTATTACAGGCTTTGAAACGAGACAGCCTGCTATCTAAAGTACCCCCTCAGTATTTGATTCAAAAAGACATCACAGAGGGCGTAATTCTGAGTTATTTGAATGATGAAGACTACGGCGAATCTAAAGAATTCGTTTTGTTAGAAACCCAAAAGTATAAAGGCCAGATTTTATATGTTTTTAAATATAAAATGGAGTACGGGAATGATGAAACGAAGCAATGTATTGCCATTTGCGCGCAACCAATGGATAAATCCAAGTATGATTTAGACCCTTCATTGCTGCTCATTTCTGACCCGCTCGATGAAACATCCTCTTATAAAAAAGTAGTGGAAGAGCTTTTAAGTGATTTTGAAAAGAGAAAAGTTAATGAAAAATAGAATGCTATAATATTGCTGTACACTTTTCTCACCACAGAGAACATAAAGAAACACAAAGTATTTTTTGAACTCCTAAACATAATTTTAAAATTAAAAAAGGCCCTTTGTGTTTCTTTGTGTCCTCTGTGGTGAATAAAAATGTACAGTAATATTGAATTCTATATAAAAAACAGAGAGCCGCGTTAGAAATAATCTAACGCGGCTCCTTTTTTTTTGAATAGAGTGTGCAAATAGAAATCAAATCTCAATAAATCGTGTAATAATCATTTTCACCTGCTTTTTCCTTGCCTAAGGCTTCCATCACTTCGTGAGTAGTGATGAGCCCAATGAGATTGTCATTATCCACAACTGGTAAAGCCATAAAACCGTTCCCACGCAGCATTTCAACGGCAACGGCGATGCGGTCGCAACACTCCAAAGAAAGGGGCACATCGGACATTATTTCGTCAGCGGTATGTCCTCTTAGCCATTTGGAATTGTCCGCAAAATCGCTCCATTGTCGGCTTAATCGGCTACAAAATGAAGAGAAATCACTTCGGTTAATCATGCCAACTACTTTTTTGTATTTGACAACTGGGATGTGAAAAACCTTACTTTTTTCAAAGATTTCTTTGACTCTCAAAACTGAATCCTTCGGCATTACTGTCGGAATGTCCTTTGCCATAATTGAAGAAACGGGCGCTACTAAATTCATGGTTAGTCAAATTTATATCGGTTAAAAAATTGTGTTGAATGTGGGATTTTTAATAGCACAAAGGTGAACTTAAATTAAGGGGTATTCAATGATTATTGTCAGGTGAGTGAGTGATTCTCATTTAACTCAAAAGTAGTCCACTTAATTGTTAAAGTCAATAATTTAACACGGCTGAATTGTAAAACTTTTGTATTAAAATATTGATTTTCAATTATTTAAAAATTAACATTTTGTATTCTATTAAAAATTAGATATTTTTAGCATAGGAATGGAGTAAGGATAAATTTACATTCTCTGGTATTTTTAATGGGTGCATAATTTCAAATTTGCCCCATACTCCCGAAGAGGGATTATATCTCAAAAAAGTGAAAAATTCGACTTTTAATAGATTTAATCCCCCCTCGGGCAGGGTTGATTGGTTCTAAAAATTGATATTTATGTGCGAGTCCGCTGGACTCGAAACACCCGTTT
>JANMYC010000055.1:0-12253 GCA_031381715.1 Saprospiraceae bacterium | reverse complement strand
CCTTGTAACTCTATGTAATGGTTAAATACTGAGGGGGTCGCCGATGTGACTTGAATAAAGTGCGATTTCACCTTTTTAGTGGTATCGCCAGCGTTAAGCTCTTTTTCCATGGCAGCGATTTTGGAGTTGAGTTCTGCCTGTTGTTTTTTAAGTTCTATGAGTTGCGTTTTTTTATCTCCGCCTTTATTATCTTGATTACAAGCGGACAATCCAACTATTAAAGTCAAGGTGATTGCTAATATCTGTTTCATAAAAATGATTTATAAACTATTGAAAAAGAATGTTTTATATATTATTGGTGATGGGTGATGAGTGATAGGTGATGACTCATCGATTATCACCTATCACTCATTACTCATCCCTATTTCCCAAGTGCTTTTTGCAACGACTTTTGAGCCACCAATAAATCATATTGCGCTTGGCGGAAGTTCTGCTGAGCTAAATAAATATCCCGTTCAGCCGTAGTTACCTCAAGGCTTGAACCCACGCCTTCCTTATATTTCTTTTGAGTAACATCATAGATTTTTTGCGCCAAATTGAGGTTCTTCTGTTGGTTTTCAATATTTTTTTGCGCATTTACAATGGATGTTCGGGCATTTAAAACTTGAAAATTAATCACTTTCTCCACATCATTCCGCACCAAACGGAATTGCTCAACAGCCAGTGCCGCTCTTTGCGTTTTAATTTTACGCTCATTATTATCCCAGATAGTATATGTGGCTTTCACTCCGACCAAAGCCGCAGGAACTCCAAACAAATTATTCAATTTATTGCCTTGAATAGAATATTGGTAATTACCGAAAGCGGCCACAGTTGGCAAAGCAGACGCCTTATTGAGTTCAATGTTCAAATCTAAAAGCTTCAATGTGGCATCTAATTCACGGATTTCAAAACGTTTTTGATAATCAACAGCTTCATTGATTTCAGCGTCTGACATCGGCTTGAGTAGAGAATTAATATCATCATTGAGCTCCAACTTGTTTTCAAGCGGGAAATTAATGGTTAATTTGAGGGCATTAAGCGGGATTTCACGTTGGCGAATCAAGTTATCGCGTTGCGCTTTGAGGTTATTGATTGAAAGCTCCAACCTATCCACATCCAATTGCTCAATAAAACCCGCTTTAAAAGTAGCCGTAACTTCTTTGAAAGTTTTTTCGAGGTTTAATATGTTTTTATCAAGCGTTTTCACACTTTCATCAATCAATAATGTAGGCAAATAAGCTTCTGTCACAACATTGCGCAGCGAATCTTGCTTTTTAGTCAATTGCACATTTACCAATTCTTTATAAAACTGGCTCGCCCGCAATGCGACTGTATAACTACCGCTAAAAATCAATTGACTGACAGTAACACCTCCGTTAAAATTGTTTCTTAACTGAAATCTCAATTTTCCGTCAGTCGCAGGAGGAGTAAAAGGCGAAGCTGTAACACCCACTCTACTTTCCAGTGCAGCAAAGCGCGCCGCTGTGTAATCGTTTGAATAGACAGAGACTGGATCATTACCAAAACCTAATGCGCTGGCTGGTACGGCAGGCTGTAACACAAAGTGCTGCAAATTCACCTCAGATGTCACTTGTGGCAAGCCCGTAGCTTTGCTTTGTTTAATCTGTAAATCCGCATCTGCAATATTGGTTCTGCCCGTTTTGATAGCGGATGAGTTGGCGATGGCATAATTGATAGCCTCTTCAAGTGACATGCGAGTCACTTGCTGGGCTTGTGCCCCCCTCAGTATAGCAATAAAAAGAAGTAAAATTAAGGTGATTTTCCTATGAGAATAGAACATAACAATTGGGTTTAGAATATTTTAAAATGTCAAATTGGCTTTTCGGGAGTAAATTCAGAAATGTATTTTTCAAGTAACTTCAATCCTTTGGTAGTAGCAATCCCTCTAATATGATAGTAAAAATATTGCTTAAAAAGCTTCACTTTATCGTATTGCCGCGTCGGAAACATATCTTCGTCAATGACGCACATGGTTTTTGTAACATATAGTTTAGCAATAATATCAGCATCTAAATCATCTCTGTACAAACTTTCTGAAATACCCCTATCGATATTTTCTTTCACAAACTTGTAAATGATTTCATCTTGAAAATCTTCAAATTTCTTCCATATTTCAGGATAATATTTCTGTAAATCAAAAATGATGGTTGGAGAAGTAAACTTACTTATCTCCTTCAAAGCATGGCGGGCAAAACCCAATAATTCTTCCAAAGCATTTTTAGAATGCCCCTTTAATGATGCCAATGCTAATCTGTCTTGAACCATCTGATGATCAGTCATTTGGCTCAACATATCTATTTTATTTTCAAAAAACTGATACAGTGTTTTCTTTGACATGCCCAATTCGCGGGCGATATCGTCCATCGTAACACTTTTTACTCCGTATTTAAAAAATAAAATTTCTGCTTTTTTTAAAATGCTCTCTTTCAATTCTGCTGTCATATTTTTAATTGCTGCAAAAGTATGAAAGAGAAACATAGGAAACAAATTTTAGTTTAAATGTTTCCAATGTTTTTTACGTTTCCATATTAATTTCATACGATATCTTCTATTTAAAAGAATATAAAAAATTGAAAATCAATCACTTATACTCAAGAATAAAATTTTCACAAAAAAAGAAAAAAATACTGAGAGCCTGCCCCGATTTCTCGGTGGGGGTACAAATAAAACCGATGAACTGTATTTTTTAAAGGATGAAGTGTTGCTATAGTTCAATCAGACGGTTAACTCTTCCAGATATTTTAAGAGTTGATACATTTTTTATGCGCCGAATTAGGCATTATTCAAGCTTTTATCTGTATTATTATACCCAAAATTAACCTTAAAACTCACAAACAACTATGACAGAAAACACAACCGGGGACAACAATCTCAATAATCCGCACGATAAATTCTTCAAGGCTGCATTCGGCATCAAAGCCATAGCGCAAGCCTGTTTGGAAGAGTTCATAAATAAAGATTTACTCAATAAGCTCGAACTTGATTCGCTTACTCTTGAGCCCAATTCCTACATTACTGACGAATTATCCGAATTTTATGCAGATTTGGTGTGGCGTTGTACATTTAAAAAAAGCTCAAAACAAGTGCTCATTTCATTTTTATTTGAGCATAAAAGCTACAAACCGCTTCACCCCCATTTTCAATTATTGGATTATCAACGTAACGCATGGAAAAATCAATTGGCAGCGAAACAAGAGCTTGTGCCAATTGTTCCTATAATATTATATCATGGAAAAGAAACGTGGGATAAAACGCCATTTGAGCATTATTTTGGCGATGTTGATGCAGTAATTCTATCTTTTTTACCACGTTTCGACTATTTTTTAATCAATTTACAGGATTATCCTGATGAAGTGCTCAAAACATTCCAATCCATTTTACTAAAAAAAACGCTATTGGCGTTTAAGCACTATTTTGATAAAAACTATATCAAAACCCATATTGTAGAACTTTGGCTAATCGGTTACGGAAATAGAAAAAATGAACAAACGGGTTGGTTTATTCGTGCATTTGGTGTATATTTGAGTGCTATTTCAGGAGTTTCTCGACAACAAGTCATTCAAGAAGTCATTCAATCTGATAATAATTTAAAATCTGAAGCCATGTCAATTGTAGATGAATTTATCCATGAAGGAAAGAAAATAGGTATCAAAGAAGGTATCGAAATAGGCAAAAAAATGTCTATTTATGATGCTTATTTAAATGAGCATAGTGTTGAGTCAATAGCCCAATTCTTCAAATTACCTAGTGATAAAATTATTCATATTATTGAAGAAATGAAAAAATTAGGTTATTAGTGTCCTTTTTACTGAGGGGGTATAAATTGTTCTTATCCTTATTAAAAACCTGAAGCCATGTCAATTGTAGATGAATTTATCCACGAAGGAAAGAAAATAGGTAAAATTGAAGGTATCAAAGAAGGTATCGAAATCGGTAAAAAAATGTCCATTTATGATGCTTATTTAAATGGGCACAACATCGAGTCGATAGCGCAGTTCTTCAAATTACCCATAGAGAAAGTAAGACAAATTATTGAGGAAATGAAGAAATTGGGTTATTAATCTCCTTTTTACTGAAGAGTATAGTTTTAAGATGAACAATCAATAGCGGTTAAAAGTGTCTATCACTTTTAGCCGCTATTCCTTTTTAAAAGATAAATTGCCTCTAATTATTCACCTTTCGTCATTTTTCACGTTCTTTGTCATCAATAAACCTATTCAAAATTCAAACTGTTATTAGTGGAGAAATAAAGTCTAAATCAGACTATGAATAATAAAAAAATACTCATCACTGGGGCTACTGGTTTTGTTGGTTCTTATCTGACACGCTATCTCGTTGAAAAAGGATATACTAATATCATTGCTTTGAAAAGGGCAACAAGTCGCATGGATATGGTCACTGAAGTTGCTGATAAGGTGACTTGGGTAGAAGGGGATGTACTGGATATGCCTTTTTTGGAGGATATACTGAGGGGGTACAGCATCGAACAAATTTATCATTGCGCCGCCATAGTGAGTTACGATCCACGCGACCGCAAGGGAATGTACGATATAAATATCAATGGCACGGCTAATATCGTGAATTTAGCCCTTGATTTCGAGATTGAAAAACTGGTGTACGTGAGCAGTATTGCCGCCATTGGTAAAGACGACCGCATTACCGAAGTAAACGAAAACGCCCACTGGCAACGGTCGTATCAGAATTCACATTATGCCATTTCAAAATATCTTGCCGAACAAGAAGTGTGGCGCGGGGCTGCTGAAGGCTTAAATACAGCAATAGTCAATCCTTCAATTATTTTAGGTTCACAATTTTGGGCGCAAGGCTCCGGTAAACTTTTTGAACAAGTTTGGGAAGGTTTGAAATATTATAGTGAAGGTACTACTGGTTATGTGGATGTACGTGATGTGGTTCGTTTTATGGTGCAACTCATGGAATCACCCATTGATAATCAACGTTTTATACTTAGTAGCGAAAACTTGCCCTACAAAGATATGTTTGAGCAAATTGCCATTGCCTTGAATAAACAACCCGCTACAGTGCGCGTCACTCCTTTTTTAAAACAAATTGCTTGGCGAATAGAATGGCTCAAAAGCCGTTTTACGGGCAAACGCCCTTTGATAACCAAAGAAACGGCTTATAATTCGGGCACAACTTTTTATTACAATAATAATAAATCATTAATAGCATTCCCTGATTTCGCCTATACCCCCATCACTCAGACGATAAAAGAAACGAGCGAACAGTTTTTAAAATGCCAAATTGATAATAGCCCAGCGGCTTTTTTAGATTTTAATTAGGCTAATTTATAGCTTTTGAATGTAGATGATTCATTATCTTTGTGCTATGGCTCGAATTATTGGCATCGATTACGGTACAAAACGCATAGGGATAGCAACAACTGACCCGCTTCAAATTATTGCAAGTCCATTGGAAACTGTGGCAACTCCGCAGATATTTGACTACCTCACACAGTATTTTTTTACGGAAGAAGTAGAGCGCATCATAGTCGGCGAGCCTAAAAAATTAGATGATACGGATGGTGATATTTTACCCCAAGTACGTCGTTTTGTTGAAAGATTAAATCAACTTTTTCCGAATATTCCCGTTGATATGCAGGACGAGCGCTACACTTCGCGCGAAGCTCAAAGAATAATTATCAACAGCGGGATTAAAAAGATGAAACGCCGTGATAAGGCTTTGGTAGATAAAATAAGTGCTTCCATTATCCTTGAAGAGTGGATGAAATCATCAGGAAAATGGAATCTTTATTGAGGCTTTTTCATGAAAAATAAAAATAGTATTTAATACATAAATCGCTTATATTCAAATGATATTACCCATTTTTGCTTACGGTCAACCCGTTTTAAAAAAGAAAGCAGAAGATATTGATAGTGCGTATCCTAACTTCCAAGAGTTGTTAAGAAATATGTGGGACACCATGTACGACGCCAATGGCGTGGGTCTGGCTGCCCCTCAAATCGGCTTAAGTATTCGCCTTTTTGTGATAGATACCGAGCAAATTGAAAAAGATGAAAAACCTGAACACGTAGGTTTCAAAAAGGTGTTCATCAATGCGCATAAAATAGAAGAAGATGGTGAAAAATGGGGGTACGAGGAAGGCTGCTTGAGCATTCCGAATATCCGTGGCGAGGTTCTTCGTCCGCCAGTCCTCAAAATCAGATACATGGATGAAAACTTTGTTGAACACATCGAAGAGTTCAACGGCATCAATGCGCGGGTTATTCAACATGAATATGACCATACTGAGGGGATACTTTTCACTGACCGTTTGACGCCCGTGAAACGTACCCTAATTCGCAATAAATTGGAAAATATCCGCAAAGGAAAAGTGAACGCTGATTATAAAATGAAATTTGCTATCCGCTAGTTTTATTTAAAAATGTCATTTAAAAATAAAAAGACCGCTTGAATGAATTTTCATCAAGCGGTCTTTTTATTTTTAGCACCCCCTCAGTATAATAGAGATTTTTGCTGGTTTTAGTAGATTTTTAAGCAATTTTCAAGATTTACCTTTAAATTTGAAAAATTAAAAACCATCAAAATCCATGTAACGCATCATGAAACAAATCGTTGAGCAACTTTACGCCTCTTTGGGTGCGCACGAAAAAAAAGTCTTTTGGTTGGGTATTATCACTTTTTCGGTTGGTATTATAGTGTTAATAGATGTTTTAAAACCGCCGAGTTGGTTTGGTTGGGAAAAAACGCGGGCTGACATTATAGAAGCTCATCCCGCTCCCGGTGGAGGTATGTTCAATGCAGGTAGTACGATTTTTAAAATCAGATTCAGTATTGCCAATGGCGAGAGTTTAGAAGCTCTTTATAAAGCCTCTCCCATCGTTTTGAGTACAATGAGTGATATTAAGGTCTATTATCAAAAGGATAAACCTACGCATTATTATGTTTATAACCCTAATACTTTAGTGATTGGATTGACAACGATGATATTCGGGTTTGCTCTTTTACTCTCTTTTTACCTTTATTATAGGGATAAAAGTGAGTATAATTATGGTTATTGATTATTGATTATTGATTATTGGTTATTGATTATTGGTTATTGATTATTGGTTATTGATTATTGGTTATTGATTATTGGTTATTGAACATTTATTCATTTTCGAATAAAATGTTACAACCAATAACCAATAACCAACAACCAATAACCCTATTTATCCTGCTTAGAGAATACCTTTTTCAATAAATCACTTACACGTTCTGCTGGATTGGTACGAATAGCCAATTCTTTTTCAGCTACCATTGAAAATAAGCCCGTCAGAGCTTGAGTAGTGACATAATCATCGAGGCTTGGATTGGCTTTTTTCACCAATGGTATTTTATTATAAGCGGTCATCCCATCGCTCCAATATTTGCGTGCCTCGAATTTATCAAGCGAAGTCACTACCACTGGGTTGAATTCCTTGTACAATTGGTCATAAGTTGCTTTTTTCAAAAATGCTGTAGCGGCATTTTTTTCACCCATGAGTATATTGAGTGCATCCGTTATTGTCATTTGTTTGATGGCATTCATGAATACCGGTTTTGCTTTTACAGCAGCATCTTCGGCAGCAGCATTGATTTTTTCAATCGCTTTTTCTTCAAAATTATTGAACCCCGGGACAGCTTGCAATTTTGAAGTGATATTGCGGGCTTCTGGCGGTAAAAGAATTTTATAAGCTGAATTCAAATAGCCACCTTTCTGGGAAAGGGCTTCCGAACCTTTGCTGATACCAATTTCGAGAGCAGATTTTAAGCCGTTTCCAATATCATCATTTGATAGACCCGTTCCGCCTAAAGCCGTTTTGGCTTTATCTTTTAATTTATTCAAATCGCCAAATTGGGCAAATGTTGATACTGAAATGCTTAAAAAAGCCAATAATAATAGATTGCTTATCTTTTTCATCGGTAAAATTTTAATATTAAATTGATATTTGATTAAATAATCATATTTTCCATAATTTTCCACAGGGCTTTACCCTATGCTTATGTATGACGCCCTGTCTGGGCTTTGGTTTAATTTAAGGCTTCGTATCTTGCTTAGCGAAAACTCTTTTCAATAAATCGGTGACACGTTCGCCAGTATTTGTGCGAATGGAGCGCTCTTTTTCTTCTACCATTGAAAATAAGCCATTCAATGCTTGATTGGTCACGTATTCGTCAAGGCTTGGATTGGCTTTTTTCACCAACGGGATTTTATTGTAGGTATTTACAGCGTCGCCCCAATATTTGCGCGCGTCGTATTTATCCAATGAAGTAACGATTACAGGATTGAATTCATTATATAATTGCTGAAAAGTCGTGCGTTTCAAGTATTCTGTAGCAGCGTTTTTATCACCCATCAATATATTCAAAGCATCCGTAATAGTCATTTGCTTGATAGCGCTTACGAATATCGGTTTTGCTTTAGCGGCAGCATCTTCAGCCCCTGCGTTGATTTTTTCAAGAACAATATCCTCAACTTTATTGAAACGGGGGATAAATTTCAATTTATCCGTAATTTGGCGTGCCTCAGCTGGCAAAAGGATTTTATATGCCGAATTAAAATATCCACCTTTTTGGGATAAAACATCAGAACCTTTTCCGATACCCAGAGTGAGGGCTTCTTTTAAGCCATTGCCTATATCATCACCGGTCAGTGCTTTTTCAATTGCCGTAGTAGCAACTTGTTGAAGAACATCGCAAGAAGTCAAAATGAGCGTGAAAACTAAAAATAGAATAGAAAATCTTTTAATCATCTTAAAATTATCGTTTTTTGAATAAAATGTAGAAAGCATCTTTCGCGTATTCACTACTAAACTTAGTACATACATAAAACGTGGGAAAGGAGAAAAGTCACGTTAAGGAAATCATAAAGTAAACTTAAATCCTTTAAAGCCCTTTTATACTGAGGGGGTAAGCTACCCTGCATACTCAGCCAAACATTTTCTGCAAAGACAGCCTTTATACTGAGTGGTCAGCATTTCCAAAGTACGCGGATGTACTTTGAAACGCTCTTCATGGCACCAACAGGTTTTATCGTTGTAACAAATCAAAGGGCTACCACATCTACCGCATTGCTTCACAAAATTATAAGTGTTCTCCACAGAAGATGCATCCACTCTACCACCCAAAGGGGGATTCAGTTTTTTAATCTTAATACTAACCTGATTTATGGTTTTAAATTGCCATTTCAACGCCGTTACGATACTTTCTATCAAGGTCTCAAGCAGTTTGTGAGGCGTAGCCATTTCTATTCGGCTTATTTCATAGACGGTTTCATAATTAATCGTGTTATCTACTTTGTCCACGCCGTGTTCCTGCACCACTGATGCTTTTGAGATATCCGCCATAATTTCGATATTCAAAATAAAATCATTCCCTAAAATGCGTTCTTCTTCATATAAGCCGTGAAAAGCTCTAAAACGCATGCCCTCTAACGCAATAACTGCCATTTCTCTGTTTTTTATGTACTGTCAAAATAAGGTAAAATTAGATCCAAAGGTAAAGTAATGTCGTATAGTTATTGATAGTTTCGCATTTAAAATAATCAATATTATCTGTTATGCTTAAAAAGAATGTGTCGATTATTTTAGCCCAACTTCTTATTATGAAAAAAAAGTAAAGCTTTTTAAGCTTTTTTTTATTTCTCGATTTAAAATCCGTGACCAAATATAGTTTGTCAAGAGTAAACTTAGAGCGAATTTACTTCAACTCGCAATCGCTAAAATAAAATAAGTGCTTTTTTTAAGTTAAAATACCAAATAACAATTTCAATATTTTTCTGTTACTTTCCGCAAAGACATAGTCTAATATCAACTAAGTAGTCGGGCTAAAATAAACACTGCTATCCTTTTAAGTGGGTTCTATAAAATGTAAAAAATACTCCGCTACACTCCGCATTTTTTACATTTTACAGCCCGACGATAACAGCATTTATCTCTTTATGCCTACTTACAGAATATTTTCGAACAAAATAAAATAATTGATGTATCAAGCCAAATTAAATTTGAAAGAAGAAATTGAATTGCATAACAATTTCAATAAAACCAATTCAGTCCGTATAATTAGGCAAATTACGAGACATATAAACACTGAAATTAATTACTATTTAATTCAAAAAGGCCATTCCAAACTGAGCGCAAGGCATTTAAGCGTATTTGAAAATTTAGATTTTGACGGCACTAATATCGTCACATTGGCTCACAGAGCTGGTATGACAAAACAAGCGATGAGTAAACTTGTAAAAGAAGTAATCCAAGAAGGGTACACAAGAGCCATCATTGACGAGCGGGACTCTCGAGCCCTAATTGTCTATTTCACAGATAAAGGAGTCCATTTTTTGAAAGATATGCGTGAAACAATTCAAGAAGTAAGAGCGGGATTCAAAGAAAAAGGATTCGATAGCTCAAGCAATCATGATACTTTCATCAATAATCTTCAGAATATGCTCAGATTATTTGAAACTACAAGCGTAAATTAAATTGTGAAGTAGGTTAAGAGCCTCGATCGTGTAAACAAACAAATTAAGCACTCCAAAATTAGATTTTTTAAAGATTATCGCGGAAACAATATTAAAAAACGCTGAATTGGGCTTTATGCCTAAGTCAGCGTTTTTAGTATTCAAAAGAATTTTCAATACCAACCTTGACGTGTTTTTAGATGTGTGATGTGCGCCACATGATGCCTGCCATGCCATGAATACAAGCCCGTATGGTATTCCAAAGTATAATCTCTTTCATTACCTGGATGGTAAAAAGTGCGGGCGAATTGCTTCACATTCAACCCCCTCAGTAAAGTAACCCACCGAGTGTGTACACTATCAATAATTTTAAGAGAAACGTCAATGTCTAATTTTGAATCGGGTAACTCTGCCCACAATTGCTCTTCGTAGGGTTTGATGACAGGATTCTCCTCCGTCAAAGCCAATTTTACTCGAATATAACCATTCATGTGGCTATCAGCAATGTGGTGCACTACTTGGCGAACCGTCCAACCATCGGGGCGATAAGGCGTATCGAGTTGCTCATCGTCCATTCCCGCTGCTGCCAATCGGATTTGAGAAGGCAAAAGTTCTATATCCCGCATCCATAATTGGAGGTATTTATCATTAATAAATTCGGGCGCCGTGAATTGTCCAATGGGGTACTTGAGTTGTTCGAGTTCTTCACTATTCATTTTTCAGTTTTTAAAAGATTATTAGTAGGCGTTAAAAAATAGATACTGCTATCGTCGGGCTGAAAAATATACAAAATACGGAGCAAAGCGGAGAATTTTGTATATTTTTTAGAACCGACTTAAAAAGATAGTAGTGTTTATTTTAGCCCAACTACTTGAAGAGCTGCGAATTTATATTTAATTGAAATAAAAAACTATTGAGAAGCGAAAAAAATGAAAGTATAAGATTTTCAATTAAAACCGTAATCACACTACCCCTCAGTATAAAGCATAAAAAAAGCCATTTTCAATTAGAAAATGACGTTTTTTATGCCTTTTAAAACAAAAGGCAATTATTCTTTAGCGGTAATATCTAACCCGTTGTCAGATGTATCAGTAGCTTTTTCGGGTGCTTTTTCAGCTACCTTTTCAGCTACCTTTTCAGGAAATTCAGCGGCGATTTTAGCGGCTTTCTCTGCTTCTTTGCGTGCTTTATGGCGTTCATCATCAAAATCGTAAGCCTTGATAATATCTTTTACAAGACGGTGGCGCACGACATCTTCTACAGTAAGCCACACTTTTTCAATCCCTTCAATATCATTTAAAATATCAATGGATTGGCGCAAACCTGATTTTATATTCCACGGTAAGTCAATTTGGCTCAAATCGCCCGTTACCACGCATTTTGAATTGGGTCCCAAACGGGTTAGGAACATTTTCATTTGCGGCGGCGTGGTATTTTGAGCTTCATCGAGTATGATAAAAGCATCGTGCAAAGTACGTCCACGCATGAATGCCAACGGTGCAATCTCGATAACCCGATTGGTCATGAACTGAGTCAATTTATCCGCCGGAAACATATCATCGAGAGCATCATACAAGGGACGCAAATATGGGTCAACTTTTTCTTTCAAATCACCGGGAAGGAAACCCAAATTTTCACCTGCTTCAACAGCAGGGCGCGTCAAAATGATTTTTTTAACCGTCCTATTTTTTAAAGCTCTGACAGCCATCGCCACCGCCACGTAGGTTTTACCGGTACCTGCGGGGCCTAAAGCAAAAACAATGTCATTGGCTTCAATAGCGTCAACCAGTTTTT